>DASYMT010000368.1:0-3097 GCA_036008925.1 Acidimicrobiales bacterium
CGCTTCGCGATCCTGATCGCGCGCACCGAGGACAACCCAGAGCGCCCGCAAGCCGCCAACACCGGCTTCATCGTCGACATTCCGTCCGAGGGTTGGACGCGCGTCCGCGAGGTCGAGACCATGCACGGCAGCAGCGGCCACTCCGAGATCGTGATCGAGGACCTCCGCGTCCCCGACTCCAACATGCTCGGCGGCCGCGGCCAGGGCCACCTGCTGGGGCAGGCCCGGCTCGGACCGGCCCGGCTGGCCCACTGCATGCGCTGGATCGGCCAGGCCGAGACGGCGCTGGAGATGATGATCGACCGGGCCCTGGGCCGCTACGCCCACGGCTCCTACCTGGCCGAGAAGCAGGGCATCCAGTGGATGATCGCCGACTCCACCATGGAGCTGTACCAGTGCAAGCTCATGGTGCTGCACGCGGCCTACCGCATCGAGAACGACCTGCCGTTCAAGACCGAGGTGTCGATGGCCAAGCACTTCGTGGCCAACTCGCTGTGGCGCATCATCGACCGGGCCATCCAGGTCCACGGCGCCCTCGGCTACTCGACCGACACGCCGTTGGCCGACATGCTCAAGCAGGCCCGCTGGGCCCGCTTCGCCGACGGGGCCGACGAGGTCCACCAGATGACGATCGCCCGCAACGCCATTGCCGACTGGAAGGACCACGGGAGCGTGAAGGCGGCCACCGGCTCGCTCCCGCTGTAGCGCCTTGGGCGAGGGGCAGCCGGCATCTCAGTCGGGTGGGACTGTCCGAACAGATGCGGCTGTGTGCGCCGGGCGCGGACGGGGACGGGGACGACGGAAACATGAAGACTCCTCGGCGCAAGGGTGGCGGTGGGACGGCGGCGGTGACGGTGGCGCGGGGCTCGACGCCTCCACGGCGGGCCCGTCGCAGGCCCGGTTGTCGGCAGTGGTGCGCGGCAGCATCGGCCCTCCTCTCGCTCATCGCCCTCGGGACGGGTTGTACCCGCTCGGAGCGGGCCGGGCCTGCGATGAAGACGACCAGCACGACCAGTACCGCCGTGTCGACCACGCGGCCCGTCGCCCCCGACCTTCCTGCCGGGGCGCAAGGCGTCGAGATCGCCTACCGGCTGGTGCTGCGGGCCGCGGGGGTGACGGACTTCGAGCCGGTGGTGCGGGCCGTCTTCGCCGACGAGCGGGGCTGGTCGCGGGCGGGCTTTCGCTTCGTGGAGCGCGACGACGCCCCCTACCTGATCTTCTTGGTCGAGCCCGACGACGCCCAGCGGCTGTGCCGGCCCTACGACGTGTACCGCACGTACTCATGCCAAAACGGGCCGATCGTGGTGCTCAACGCCGAGCGGTGGCGCAACGCCACGCCCGAGTGGACCGGCGACCTGTCGACCTACAAGCAGATGCTGGTGAACCACGAGGTGGGCCACCTGCTCGGCCTGCACCATCCCGACGTGCAGTGCCCGGCCGCGGGGTCGCCTGCGCCGGTGATGGCCCAGCAGTCCACCGAGTTGCACGGGTGCCTGCCCAACCCGTGGCCGCTGGAGGAGGAGGCGGCCCGGGCTGGCCGCCACGACCTGCCCCTGGCCCCGCCCTTTAACCGCTGAGCCCCGCCCGCCGTCGACCTTCCGTGCCAAAGGGGCGTGCGTCGTAGCCTGGGTGCGTGCGGCTGGCGGGGTTACGGTTCTGGGGGGCGGGGGTGACGGCGCGGGGTGCCGCGGCGGTCGCGGCGGCGTGTGTGGCCGCGTCGACGGCCGCGTGCAGCCAGGCGCGGCACGGCGACGTGGTCATTGGCGTGCCACCGACCGTGTCGACCACCTCGTCGAGCGCGGCGGTCACCATCGCCACGCCGCCCGCCCCGTCGACCACCACGGCGCCGAGGACACCCCGAACGCCGCGCCTGTTGATCGGCCCCGACGGCAGGCCCTATGGCGCACCGCTGGTCTTCACCTCGACGGTGCCGGTGCCTGCCGAGCTGTTGTTCGTGCTCGTGGTGGGCAGCGACGCCCGCAAGGGCGAGGACCTGCGCCGGGCCCACGCCGACTCCGTGCACCTGCTGGCCGTCGACCCCCGCACGCGGCGCGGGACGGTGCTGGGCCTGCCCCGCGACGCGTGGGTGGAGATCCCCGGGCACGGGAACGGCAAGCTCACCTCGGCCCTGTCGCTGGGCGGGCCCGACCTGCTGGCCCGCACTGTGCAGCACCTGACGGGCCTGCCCGTGCACTACTGGGTGCTGACCGGGTTCGTGGGCCTGGCAGGCATGGTCGACGAACTGGGCGGCGTCGACGTGCAGGTCGAGCGGCGCATGGACGACCGGGCCTCGGGCGCCCACTTCCAGCCCGGGTGGCACCACTTCACTGGCAGCCAGGCGCTGTCGTACTCGCGGGACCGGCACTCCACGCCGAACGGCGACTTCGACCGCTCGGCCCGTCAAGGCGGGCTGCTGCTGGCCACGTTGGGGAAGCTGAGGGCCGAGGTGTCGGACGACGACGGCTTGCAGCGCTGGGTCGACGTGCTGCTGCGCCATGCCGAGATCGACGTGCCCCTCTCGCAACTGCTGCCCCTGGCCGCGCTGGCCCGTCGGCTCGATCCGCCCCAGGTGGGCAACGTGGTGGCGACGGGCCGGGTGGGGCACGCGGGGAGCCAGTCGGTGGTGTTCCTGGGCCAGGAGGCGGCGGCCGTGTTCCTCGACCTGCGGCCGGACGCCGTGGTGGGGCCGGGGTAGCGCCGGGGTAGGGTCCCGCGGCATGGCTGCTCTGACGTTCGGCGTGTTCGCGCCGCAAGGCTGGAAGACCGAGTTGGTGTCGATCGAGGGGGCCGAGGCCAAGTGGGCCAAGACCGTCGAGGTGGCGGTGCTGGCCGAGGAGCTGGGCTTCGACTCGCTGTGGGTCTACGACCACTTCCACAACGTGCCCAAGCCCGCCCACGAGGCCGTCTTCGAGTGCTGGACCACGCTGGCCGCGCTGTCGCAGCGCACGTCGCGCATCCGGCTGGGGCAGATGGTCGGGTGCAACTCGTACCGCCAGCCGTCGCTGCTGGCCAAGATCACGTCCAACCTCGACGTGATCAGCGGCGGCCGGCTCGACTGGGGCATCGGGGCGGGCTGGTACGAGAACGAGTACAAGGG
>DASYMT010000369.1:0-1712 GCA_036008925.1 Acidimicrobiales bacterium
GGGTGGCAGGCGAAGAGGACGCGGCGGCCCGGGCAGTGCTGGACGCGACCAACCGCCGGCTCACGCTCGTCGACTGACCAGTGTCTGAGCGGTTCTCCCGCCGCCATCCCGACTTCAGCCGGCTGTGGCTGGGTCAGTCGATCAGCCTGGTCGGCACCCAGGTCACGTTCGTCGCCCTGCCCCTGCTGGCCATCACCACCCTGCACGCGTCCACGCTGGAGGTGGGCCTGCTGGCCGGGGCCGAGACGCTGCCGTTCCTGCTCATCGGCCTGCCCGCGGGCGTGTGGGTCGACCGCTGGCGCCGCCGCCCCGTGCTCGTCGCGGCCGACGCCGGACGGGGCCTGCTCCTGGCCAGCATCCCCCTGGCCTACGCGATGGGCGTGCTGCACATGGTCCAGCTCTACGTGGTGGCCTTCGGCACCGGCATCTTGACCGTGTTCTTCGACGTGGCCTACCAGTCGTACGTCCCCGGGCTGGTGGCGGGCGAGGCCCTGATCGACGCCAACGCCCGCCTGGAGGTGAGCTACTCGGCCGCCCAGACCTTGGGCCCCGGCATCGGCGGCGTCCTCGTGCAGGCCGTGGGGGCGGCCACCGCCATCCTCATTGACACCATCAGCTACGCCCTGTCGGCCGTGGTGCTGCTTACCATCCGGGCCGACGAGCCCAAGCCCGAGCGCCACGAGGCCGACGCCGCCCTTGGCATGTTCGCCTCGGTGCGGCAGGGCCTGCGCTACGTCCTGCGCCACCGCCTGCTCGTGCGCATCGCCGCCTGCTCCGCCCTGTACAACCTGTTCTCGGCCATGTCGATGGCCGTGTTCCTCCTCTACGCCGTGCGCGACCTGCGGGTCAGCCCGGCCACCATCGGCCTGTTGTTCTCGGCCGGGGGCGCGGCCCTTGTCGGCGGCACGCTGCTCATGGCCCGGATGGGTAGCAGGCTGCGGACCGGCGCGGCCCTCAGCGTGGGGGCGCTCATCCAGGGCCTGGCCTTCCTGCTCGTGCCCGCCGCCCCGCTGTCGCACCCGGTGCCGTTCTTCTTCGCCGCCATCGTGCTGGAGTCGCTGTTCTCCCCCGCCTACAACATCACCCAGATCAGCCTGCGCCAGACGGTGACGCCGCCCCGGCTGCACGGGCGCATGACCGCCACCATGCGGTTCCTCGTGTGGGGCGCGCTGCCGCTGGGCTCGGTGCTGGGCGGGGTGCTGGCCTCGCAGGTGGGGCGGCACACCACGCTGTGGGTCTCGGCCGCGGGAGGGGCGCTGTCGGCCCTGCCCGTGCTGCTGGGCCCGTTGCGCGGGCTCAAGTCGATGCCCGACCCGGAACCCGAGGCCTCATTGGTCGGTTGACCGCCAACTCCCGGCGGACCGTGGCCAACGGACGGGCGGGCGGGGCTACTGGGAGACGCGGGACTGGTCGCGCTGGTAGTTGTCCAGCCAGTGCTGGACCTGGGTGGCGGGCATGGGCTTGGCCAGGTAGTAGCCCTGCACCGCGTCGCACCCGAGCACCCGCAGGTGGTCCCACGCCGCCGCGTCCTCCACGCCCTCGGCCACCACCCGCAGGCCCAGGTTCCGGGCCAGGTCGACGGTGGAGCGCACGATCACGGCGTCGTCGTTGTCGGTCGCCATGTTCATCACGAACGAGCGGTCGACCTTGACCTCGTTGACCGGCAGGCGCTTGAGGTAGGCGAGGGACGAGTACCCGGTGCCGAAGTCGTC
>DASYMT010000370.1:0-9832 GCA_036008925.1 Acidimicrobiales bacterium
CCCCTCAGCGACGAGCAGAAGCAGCGCCTGGCCGACGCCCTCAGCACCAAGACGGGCAAGCAGGTCGAGGTGCGCGTGATCATCGACCCGTCCGTGCTCGGCGGCGTCGTCGCCCAGGTGGGGGACGAGGTCTTCGACGGCAGCGTCCGTCACCGACTGAACCAACTTCGAGAAGTCCTCTAGGAGCCCTTGCACATGGCTGACACGTTCAACCTCGACCCGGCCGAGATCTCCGCCGCCCTCCAGAAGCGCCTGGAGGGGTACACCCCCACGATCTCGTCCGGCCAGGTCGGCCGGGTCGACGAGGTGGGCGACGGCATCGCCCGCGTCATCGGCCTTCCCGGCGCGGCCGTCAACGAGCTGCTCCAGTTCGAGAGCGGCACCCTCGGCCTCGCCCTCAACCTGGACGAGGAGTCGATCGGCGCCGTTGTGCTCGGCGAGGTCGACGACATCGAGGAGGGCCAGACCGTCCGGGCCAGCGGCAACATCCTCTCGGTGCCGGTGGGCGACGGGCTGCTCGGCCGCGTCGTCAACTCGCTGGGCGAGCCCATCGACGGCAAGGGCCCGCTGTCGAACGTGAAGATGCGCCGCATGGAGGTGCAGGCCCCCGGCATCACCGGGCGCAAGCCGGTGCACGAGCCCCTTCAGACCGGCATCAAGGCCATCGACTCGCTCATCCCCATCGGCCGAGGCCAGCGCGAGCTGATCATCGGCGACCGCAAGACGGGCAAGACGGCCGTGGCCATCGACACGATCATCAACCAGAAGGGCCTGGGGGTGAAGTGCGTCTACGTGGCCGTCGGCCAGAAGGCGTCCACCGTGGCCCAGACCGTGGCCACGCTCGAGCAGTACGGCGCCATGGACTTCACCGTCGTGGTGGTCGCCCCCGCGTCCGATCCGGCCCCGTTCAAGTACCTCGCCCCCTACGCAGGCTGCGCCATGGGCCAGCACTGGATGGAGAACGGCGAGCACGCCCTGGCTGTCTACGACGACCTGTCCAAGCAGGCCGAGGCCTACCGCCAGCTCTCGCTGCTGCTGCGCCGGCCCCCGGGCCGTGAGGCCTATCCCGGCGACGTCTTCTACCTCCACTCGCGCCTCTTGGAGCGGGCGGCCAAGCTGAACGACGAGCGCGGCGCGGGCTCGCTCACCGCCCTGCCGGTCATCGAGACCAAGGCGGGCGACATCTCGGCCTACATCCCGACCAACGTGATCTCCATCACCGACGGGCAGATCTTCTTGGAGGACGACCTGTTCAAGTCGGGCGTGCGGCCTGCGGTCAACGTGGGCCAGTCGGTGTCCCGAGTGGGCGGCGCGGCCCAGATCAAGGCCATGAAGGCGGCGGTGGGCACGCTCAAGGGCGACCTGGCCCAGTTCCGCGAGCTGGAGGCGTTCGCCCAGTTCGGCTCCGACCTGGACAAGGTCTCCCAGGCCCAGCTCGAGCGGGGCTACCGCCTCACCGAGCTGCTCAAGCAGGGGCTGCACTCGCCCATGCCGGTGGAGGAGCAGGTCGTGTCGCTGTACGCGGGCACCCACGGCTACCTGGACCCGATCCCGGTGCCGGACGTGCGCCGCTTCGAGACCAATCTGGTCGACTGGTTCCGGGGCCGCCACGCCGACATCCTCGAGGCCATCCGCTCGACCGGCGTCATCCCCGACACCGAGGCCTTTGAGGGCGCCATCAAGGCGTTCGCCGACGGGTTCGAGCCCACCGCGGCGGCGGAAAGCGCCTAGGACGGCATAGATGGCAGGCGGCAAGGAGCGCGTCCTCCGGCGACGGATCAAGTCGGTCCAGTCGACCAAGAAGATCACCAAGGCGATGGAGCTGATCTCGGCCAGCCGTATCGCCAAGGCGCAGCAGCGCGTCGCCGCCGCCCGCCCCTACTCGGAGCAGATCACCGAGGTCATCAGGAACCTGGCCGCGGCGGGAGCGGCGTCGTCGTCCCCGCTGCTCCAGTCCCGGGCCGACGTGCGCAAGATCGCCATCGTCGTCATCTCCGGCGACCGGGGCCTGGCGGGCGCCTACAACTCCAACGTCATCCGGGCGGCCGAGCGCCGCATTGCCGAGGTGCGGGCCGAGGGCAAGGAGTACGCCCTGGTGACCGTGGGCCGCAAGGCGCTGGGCTACTTCCGCTTCCGCAACTACAAGGTCGACGCCAGCTTCACCGGCTTCAGCGACCAGCCCGCGTACGAGAACGCCCGGGAGATCGCCCAGTTCGTGGCCGAGCAGTTCGAGTCGGGCGAGTACGACCAGGTCGAGCTGGCCTACACCCAGTTCCTCTCGGTCGGCACCCAGCGGGCGGTGGCCCGCCGCCTCGTCCCCCTCGACTCCGAGGCCATCACCGAGGCCTCCCAGGGCGACGGGCCGAAGGCCGACTACGAGTTCGAGCCGTCGCCCACCGAGATCCTCGACCGGCTGCTGCCCCGCTACGTGGAGGCCCGGCTGTTCGCCGCCCTCTTGGAGTCGGCCGCATCCGAGCACGCGGCCCGGCAGCGGGCCATGAAGTCGGCCACCGACAACGCCGAGGACCTCATCACCAAGCTGAGCCGGATCATGAACCGGGCCCGGCAGGACGCCATCACCACCGAGATCATGGAGATCGTGGGCGGGGCCGAGGCCCTGGCCCAGGACAAGACGGCCCCGGGCGAGCTGCTGCTCGACCACACGGACTGGCCCCATGTCTTCCCCCACGACCCGCACAACATCGTTCACCGCTAGAGGAGCATTGCCATGACCATGACCGCCGAGCCCCAGGCCGCCAAGGAACTGAAGCCAGGCCGGGTCGTCGCCATCGCCGGACCGGTCATCGACGCCGAGTTCCCGCCGGACGGCATCCCCGAGATCAACCAGTGCCTCTCCATGACCGTCGAGGTCGACGGCGAGGCCATCGAGGTCCGGGCCGAGGTGGCCCAGCAGATCGGCGACAGCCGCGTCCGGGCCGTGTGCCTGCGCCCCACCGACGGCCTGACCCGGGGCACCGAGGTCCGCAACATGGGCCACGGCATCACCATGCCGGTGGGCGACGGCGTGCTCGGCCACGTCATCAACGTCGTGGGCCAGCCCCTCGACGTGGCCGAGCTGACGAACATCGACGACCACTGGGAGATCCACCGGCCCGCCCCCGACTTCGACACGCTTGAGCCCAAGGCCAACATGTTCGAGACGGGCATCAAGGTCATCGACCTGCTGACCCCCTACCTCCAGGGCGGCAAGATCGGCCTGTTCGGCGGGGCGGGCGTGGGCAAGACCGTGCTCATCACCGAGATGATCCGCCGCGTGGCCCAGAACCACGGCGGCGTGTCGGTGTTCGCGGGCGTGGGCGAGCGGACCCGTGAGGGCACCGACCTGTTCTTGGAGATGGAGGAGTCGGGCGTGCTCGACAAGGCCTCCCTCGTGTTCGGCCAGATGGACGAGCCGCCGGGCGTGCGCCTGCGCGTGGCCCTGTCCGCCCTCACCATCGCCGAGTACTTCCGGGACGTGAAGCAGCAGGACGTGCTCCTCTTCATCGACAACATCTTCCGCTTCGTGCAGGCGGGCTCCGAGGTGTCGACCCTCCTCGGACGCATGCCTTCGGCCGTGGGCTACCAGCCCACGCTGGCCGACGAGATGGGTGAGCTCCAGGAGCGCATCACGTCGACCCGGGGCCGCTCGATCACCTCGCTCCAGGCCGTGTACGTGCCCGCCGACGACTACACCGACCCGGCGCCGTTCACCACCTTCACCCACCTGGACGCCACCACCGAGCTGTCCCGCGACATCGCGGCCCTGGGCATCTACCCGGCCGTGGACCCGCTGGCCTCCACCTCCACCATCCTCGCCCCCGAGGTGGTGGGCGAGCGCCACTACCGGGTGGCCCGCCAGGTGCAGCAGATCCTCCAGCGTTACAAGGAGCTTCAGGACATCATCGCCATCCTGGGCCTCGACGAGCTGGCCGAAGAGGACAAGGTCATCGTGAGCCGGGCCCGCAAGATCCAGCGGTTCCTCTCGCAGCCCATGTACGTCGCCGAGGTCTTCACCGGCCTGCCTGGCGTGACCACGCCGGTCGAGGAGACGGTCGAGTCGTTCGAGCAGCTCGTCAACGGCGACCTCGACGACCTGCCCGAGCAGGCCTTCCTCAACGTGGGCGGCGCCGACGACGCCAGGGCCAAGGCCAAGAAGCTCCAGGAGGGCTAGGACCATGCCGCTGCACGTGGAGCTGGTGTCGCCCGAGCGCATCCTCTACTCGGGCGAGGCCGAGATGGTCATCGCCCGCACCGCGGGCGGCGACATCGCCTTCCTGACCGGCCACGCCCCCTTCCTCGGCGCGCTGGGCGTGGGCGCCGTGCGCATTCAGAGGGTGGGCGGCGGCGAGGAGCAGGCGGCCGTGCACGGCGGGTTCGTGGAGGTCAAGGACGACCGGGTGATCGTCCTGTCGGACGTGGCCGAGCTGGCGGGCCAGATCGACGTGGAGCGGGCCCGGCGGGCCGAGGAGGAGGCGAAGCGCAGGCTGCATGCAGGCGGCGAGGCCGACCCCGAGGTCGAGCTCGCGTTGCGACGGGCCCAGGTCCGCCTGACCGTCGCCCTGGCCGCCCCCGTCCGCTAACCGCGCCCCCCACCGACCCACCCGCGCACCCACCCGCGCCCGTCTGGAGGACGGGCCGCGCCGTTTCGGCGCGCTATGTCCTCCAGTCCCGGTTGGTGCCCGCCTCGGCCTCCTCGACCGCCCGGCGCAGCTCGTCCTCGGTCATCTCCACCCGGCCCTCGGGCGGCCCCGCGCCCGCCTCGTACTCCCGGCCGTCGACCACCACGGTGACCGGCGGGTCCACGTCCTCGCCCGCCCGCCACACCAGCTCGGCCGCCTCGTCCCCGCCCCCGTTCCCGCCCGCGCCGCCCGGCCCGTGCGAGCCCGGCTCGGCGTCCCCGCCCGGCCCGCCTCTACCTCTACCCCTACCCATGGGTGTGCGGGCGCTCAGTGACGCCGCCGAGCGCGGACCACACCTCCTGCACGTTGTCGAAGCGGCTTTCGGCGGGCAGTTGGCGCAGGCTGGTGACGACCTCCTCGGGGGCGTGGTCGGCGCTCGCCACCTGGACCAGGTCAGACCCCGCCGCGGGCCACTGGGCCGCGGTCACGTGCCGGGCCAACTCGGCCCGGGCGTCGAGGTTGGCCAGGTCCCAGCGCACGTCGTCCTCGGTCTCCTCCTCCTGCACCCGGAACTCCTGGGACCGGGACTCCTCGGACGAGAGCCCGTGGGTCAACGAGGCGCTGTCGTGGGCCAGGGCGTCGTCGACTCGGGGGCTGTGCTTGTCGCTCTCACGTTGCATGGTCCCGTTCTCCCCGCATCACCCCGTTGTGCAATCGTCGGCCCGTGCCCAAGTCCCGGCTCGGCGTGGCCCTGCTCGTGCCCCCGCCCCTGCGCGAGGAGGTCGACGGCCTGCGCCGGGCCTTGGGCGACCCGGCCCTGGGCCGCATCCCCGCCCACCTCACCCTCGTCCCGCCGGTCAACGTGCGCGACGACGCCGTCCCGAACGCCCTCGCCGTGCTGCGGGCCGCGGCGGCCGCCACCCGGCCCTTCCGCCTCACCCTGGGGCCGCCCGCCACCTTCCTGCCCGACAACCCGGTGCTCTACCTGTCGGCCTCCGGCGACCTCGGCGCGCTGCACGCCCTGCACGCGCTGCGCGACCGGGTGTTCACGCCGCCGTTGGAGCGGACCCTCACCTGGCCGTTCGTGCCCCACGTGACCATCGCCGACGAGGCCCCGCCCGCGCGCATCGAGGCCGCGCTCAGCGCGTTGTCGTCCTACGCGGCCGAGGCCCTCTTCGAGCGGGTGCACCTGCTGCAAGAGGGCGAGGGCCGGGTGTGGTCGCCCATCGCCGACGCCGCCTTTGCGGCCCCGGCGGTCGTGGGACGGGGCGGGCTGCCGCTGGAGCTGGCCGTCACCGAACACCTCGACCGCGAGGCCGCCCAATTCGAGGCGGCCGAGTGGGCGGCCGTGGCCGCGGCGCCGACTCGTCTCCCGTTGGCGGTGACGGCCCGCCGGGACGGGCGCATCGTGGGCGCGGCCGCGGGCCGGGTCGTCCCCGACGACGACAGCGCCCACCTGTCGAGCCTGGTGGTGGCGGCCGACGAGCGGGGGACCGGCGTGGGCGCCCAACTGGTGGCCGCCTTCCTCTCCGCCGCGGCCGAGCGGGGGGCCAGGAGCGTGACCGTGCGCACCCGGGAGGACGGCTTCTACCGGCGCCTGGGCTGGGTCGAGACGGCCCGTCTGGATGACCGTTTCGTGCAGCTTTGTCGCACGCTCTCCTAGTGTCCGTCCATGCCGACCGCTCTCGTCACCGGTGCCTCCTCGGGCATCGGCCTCGCCTTCGCCCGCAAGCTGGCCGCCACCGGCCACGACCTCGTGATCGTGGCCCGCAGCAAGGACAAGCTGGACGAGCTGGCCGACGAGGTCAGGGTCAACGTCGAGGTGCTGCCCGCCGACCTCACCGACCCGGCCCAGGTGGCCAACGTGGAGGCCCGCTTGACCGACGCGTCCCGGCCGGTCGACCTGCTGGTCAACAACGCGGGCTCCGGCACCAACGGCTTGTTCGCCGACACGCCGATCGACGTGCTCGACCGCGAGGTGGCCCTCGACGTGATCGCCCCCATGCGGCTGACCCACGCCGCGCTGCCCGGCATGATCGCCCGGGGCAGCGGCGGCATCCTCAACGTGGCGTCGATCGCCGCCTTCCAGGCCGGTCCGCTGAATGCGGTGTACTCGGCCAGCAAGGCGTTCGTCCTCTACCTCAGCGAGGCGGTGCACGAGGAGGCGCGCAAGTCGGGCGTGCACGTCACCGTGCTGTGTCCGGGCGCCACCCGCACCGAGTTCCAGCAGCGGGGCGGTTTCACCGCGGGCAAGATGCCGGACTTCCTGTGGGACCAGCCCGAGACGGTGGTCGCCCACGCCCTCAAGGCCCTGGCCCGCAATCAGGCGGTGTGCGTGCCCGGCGTGCTGAACAAGATCAGCACGACCACCAGCCACCTGGCCCCGCGCCGCGTGGCCCGCAAGATCTCAGCCGTGGTCAGCAGCCGCATCTAGCCGCTAAGGGCTGAGGACCACCTTCACGCACTCGTCCGCTTTGTTCTTGAACGTCTCATAGCCGGTGGGCGCGTCGTCGAGCCCCAGCCGGTGGGTGATGATGAAGGTCGGGTCGATGTCGCGCTTCTCGATGTGCTCCAGCAGCAGCCGCATGTAGCGGTGCACGTGGCACTGGCCCGTCTTGACCGTGAGGCCCCGGTTCATGAGCGAGCCCATCGGGAACTTGTCGACGAAGCCGCCGTACACGCCCACCACCGACACGACCCCGCCGTTGCGGCACGACGTGATGGCCTGGCGCAGGGCGTGCGGCCGCTCGGTCTCCATGCGCACGGCCTGCTTCACCCGGTCGTAGGCGTTGATGGGACCGGTGCCGTGATGGGCCTCCATGCCGACTGCGTCGATGCAGGCGTCGGGGCCCCGGCCGCCGGTGAGCTGCTTGAGCGCCTCCGACACGTCGGTGTCCTCGTAGTTGATCGTCTCCGCCCCCGACTGCTCGGCCGCCATGCGCAGCCGGTAGGGGAAGCGGTCGATGGCGATCACCCGCTCGGCCCCGAGCAGGAAGGCGCTGGCGATGGCGAACTGGCCCACCGGGCCTGCGCCCCACACGGCCACGATGTCGCCCCGCTTGATGTCGCACATCTCGGCGGCCATGTAGCCGGTGGGCAGGATGTCGGAGAGGAACAGCACCTGCTCGTCGGGCAGGCCGCTGTCGATCTTGAGCGGCCCCACGTCGGCGAACGGCACCCGCACGTACTCGGCCTGTCCGCCCGCGAAGCCCCCGGTCATGTGGGAGTAGCCGAAGATGCCCGCGGTGGGGAAGCCGAGCAGCCTCTCGGCCATGCCCGCGTTGGGGTTGGTGTTCTCGCACAGTGAGGTGAGCCCTCGCTGGCACGACACGCAGGCCCCGCAGGCGATGGGGAAGGGGACGACCACGCGGTCGCCCACGGCCAGGTTGTCCACGCCGGGGCCGGTCTCCACCACCTCTCCCATGAACTCGTGGCCCAAGATGTCGCCCTTCTCCATGGTCGGCATGTAGCCGTCGTAGAGGTGGAGGTCGGAGCCGCAGATGGCGGTGGACGTGACCCGCACGATGGCGTCGCGCCGGTTGAGGATCTTGGGGTCGGGGACGTCGCGCACCTCGACCCGGTTGACGCCTGCCCAGCAGGTGGCCCTCATGCCCGGGCCTCTTGGCTCGACGGCGACTCCTGCGGGTGGGCGTCCTCCTGGTGGAACTGCCGTTGCGTCCTGGTCCCGTCCGGGCTGCCGTCCGAGCGCACCACCTCGCCCGTCTCCAGCACTTGCTTGAACCGGCGCAGGTCGTCCTTCAACTGCTGAAGCGGCTCCTCGCCGAACAGCTTGGCGACCAGCGCGCCGAGCGGGCCGCCCGGCGGCGTGTAGTCGACCGCCACTGCCACCTCGGTGCCCTGGCCGCCCGGCACGGGGGCGAAGTCGACGGAGCCCTCGTTCTCCACGTCACCGCCCGTCGAGCGCCAGGCGATGCGCCGATCGGGCTCGTCCTCGGTGATCTCGGCGTCCCACTCGACCGTGGTGCCGGCGGGCGCCTTGGCCCTCCAATGGGAGCGCCTGCCGCCGGCCGTCTGCACCGACTCGAGGTGGTACATGAACTCCGGCAGCCGCTCGAAGTCCCGCCAGAGGGCGTAGCACTCCGACGCGGGCTTGTTCACGGTGATGACGGTCCGGGCGCGCATGGCGCGCCTCTACCCGGCGCTCCGCCGGGGAAACCGTCAGCCGAACTCGATGACGCTGAACTCGCTCAGCTTGGCCAGTCGGTGGCGGGCGTCGATGCGCCGCACCGTGCCCGACTTCGACCGCATCACCAGCGACTGGGTGGTGGCGCCCCGCGAGTCGTAGTGCACGCCCCGCAGCAGCTCGCCGTCGGTGATGCCCGTCGCCGCGAAGAAGCAGTTGTCCGAGCGGACCAGATCGTCGATCGTGAGCACCCGGTCGAGGTCGTAGCCCGCGGCCAGCGCCGCCTCCTGCTCCTCTTCGTCGCGCGGCCAGAGCCGGCCTTGCAGCGCGCCGCCCATGCATTTGAGGGCGGCCGCCGCGATCACGCCCTCGGGCGTGCCGCCGATGCCGAACAGGATGTCGGCGCCCGAGTCGGGCCAGGCGGTGGAGATGGCTCCCGCCACATCGCCGTCGGGGATGAGGCGGATGCGGGCGCCCGCGGCCCGGACCTCGTCGATGAGCTCGTTGTGGCGGGGGCGGTCGAGGATCACCGCGGTCACGTCGGGAACCGACTTGCCCAGGGCGGCGGCCACCGCCTTCAGGTTCTGGGTGGGCGTGGCCGTGACGTCGATGGCGTCGGCCGCCTCGGGGCCCGCAGCGATCTTCTCCATGTAGACGCACGGGCCCGGGTCGAACATGGTGCCCCGCTCGCTGACGGCGATGACCGACAGGGCATTGCCGCGGCCCAAGGCGGTGAGGGTGGTGCCGTCGATGGGGTCCACCGCGATATCGGTGTGGGGCGGGGTGCCGTCGCCGATGCTCTCGCCGTTGTAGAGCATGGGCGCCTCGTCCTTCTCGCCCTCCCCGATGACCACGATGCCGTCCATGGGGACGCTGGCCAGCACGATGCGCATGGCGTCCACCGCGGCCCCGTCGGCCCCCTCCTTGTCGCCCCGGCCCATCCAGCGGGACGCGGCCAGCGCGGCGGCCTCGGTGACCCGGACCAGTTCCATGGCCAGGTTGCGATCAGGAGCTTGCTTCTCGGCGGCCGCCATGGGCCTGGACGATACTGGAGGCATGACGCGCAAGG
>DASYMT010000371.1:0-4277 GCA_036008925.1 Acidimicrobiales bacterium
CACTGGCAGCAGCTCGAGGTCCCCTACGAGGTGGCCACCGTCCGGCTGCTGCTGGGCCAGGCCTGCCGGAACTGCGGTGACGAGGACGGTGCGGGCCGCTCGCTGGAGCGGGCCGCGGCCATCTTCGACAAGCTCGGCGCCGCCCTCGACGCCCGTCAGACCCGGGACCTCACGTCGTCCTCGCCGCGGCCCGGCGGGCTGACGGCCCGCGAGGCGGAGGTGTTGAGCCTGGTGGCGTCGGGGCGGACCAACCGGGACATCGCGGGCGACCTCTACCTCAGCGAGCGGACGGTCGCCCGCCACCTGTCGAACATCTTCACCAAGATCGGCGTGACCTCGCGCACCGGAGCCGCCGCCTTCGCCTACGAGAACGACCTGGTCGCCTCAGAACCGGCGGGCGACGACCGCTGAGCGGCGGGTCCGGAGCGCGGCCGGCCAGACCCGCCGCCGGGCCGGGCGGGCCGGGCGGGCCGCCACACCGGCGGCGATGTGGGCCCGGACGGCGTCCTCCTGGGCCGGGCCGAGCTTGGCCCCGGCGCCGTCGCTGAGGTCGAAGCGGTCGCGGGCGACGCCGCCGACCGTGACGACCCGGGCCGCGTGCACGTCGGCCCCGGCCTCGGCCAGAGCCACGGCGACCGCGTGCAGGAGGCCGGGCCGGTCGGCCGCTCGCACCTCGCAGGCGGTGTAGAGCGGCGACGCGTCCCGGTCGAAGGCCACCGACGCGTCGGCCACGGGCGCCGACCACAGCGGCAGGCCGAGCGACCCCTCGAAGGCGGCCTGCAATGTGCGCACGTCGGGCGGGGCACTGGACCGCACGACGAACGCCTCCAGGGCGGCGCCGTCGTCCCACGTGGCCAGCACCGCCTGCACGACGTCGACCCCGTGCCCGGCCAAAACGCCGGTGAAGGCGGCCAGCAGGCCGGGCCGGTCCCGGGCGCCTACGTCGAGGTGCCACTCGCCTGCGGCCCGGCCCGGAGTGGCCACGACGCGCACGTGGTCTGGCCCAGGCAGGGGCGAGAACAGCGAGCAGTGGCGGGCGATGTCGCTGCTGTCGTGGGCCAGCACGTAGCCCGCAGGCGCGTCGCCGATCCGGGCCGCAGCCGCCTCGTCCCCGCCGACCAGCCGCACGGCCGCGGCCACCCGGCGGGCCGCGGGCCCCGACTCCTCGACCTCGATCATCGGTCCCTGCTCACCTCCACCGCACCGCTCTTGTACGACGGCTGGCGCGAGTAGGGGTCGAAGGACGGGTTGGTCAGCAGGTTGGTGGCCACGTAGTGCATGGGCACGAACACCTGCCCGGTGGCGACGGTCGGCGTGACCCGGGCCCGGGCCTTCATGGCGCCCCGGGCCGAGCGGACCGCGGCCCACTCCCCGGACGCCAGCGAGCGGGCGGCCGCGTCGGCGGGCGAGATCTCCACGTACGGCTCCTCCGAGCCGAGCGACCGCAGCACGGCCGACTTGGCCGTGCGCGTCTGGGTGTGCCACTGGCTCGAACTGCCCCGGCCGGTGAGCAGCACCAACGGGAACTCGTCCGACACCGGCTCGGCCACCGGCCGGGGCTCCTCGTACAGGAAGCGGGCCCGGCCGTCGGGATGGTGGAAGCGGCCGTCGGCGAACAGGCGGCGCTCCTCGCCCGCCACCGCCGCCGAGCCCGCAGGGAAGGGCCACTGGATGCCGCCCGCCTCGTCGATCATGCGGTAGTCCTCGATGCCGCTGATATCGCACGGCCTCCCACTCGACAGCCGCCGCAGCACCTGGAACACGGCCTCGGGCGACGTCCACTCGGCCAACAGCCCGCCGCAGCCCCACGCCTCGGCCGCCATCTTGAAGATCGAGAAGTCGGCCAGCGCGTTGCCCGGGGCCTGCGCCACCTGCTTCACCACCCCGACCCGCCGCTCCGAGTTGATGAACGTCCCCTCCTTCTCCCCCCAGCCCGCGGCGGGCAACACCAGGTGGGCCAACTGGGCCGTGTCCGTGGTGGCGTACATGTCCTGCACCACCAGGAAGTCGAGGCCCGCCAGCGCCTCCCGGAGCCGCCCTTGGCCGATCCACGAGTGGGCCGAGTTGGTGGCGACCACCCACAGGCCCTTGATGCGCCCGTCGGCCACGCCGTCCACGATCTGGTCGTAGGCCCAGCTCGGCTGGTCGGTAATCCGGGCCACCTCGATGCCCAGGACATCGGCCACCTCCTGGCGGTCGGCCGCGCTGGTGAAGTCGCGCCCGCCGAACAGGTTCGTGGTGTTGCTGAACAGCCGCGAGCCCATGGCGTTGCACTGGCCGGTGATGGAGTTGGCGCCCGTCCCCGGCCTGCCGATGTTGCCGGTCATCAGGGCCAGGTTGATGATGGCCTGTGCCGTGCGCGTGCCCTCATGGCTCTGGTTCACGCCCATGGTCCACCAGAACGACACGCGCCTGCCCTGTCGAATCGTGTCGGCCAGACGCTCCAGGGCCTCGACCGACAGGCCCGTCTCCTCGCTCACCCGCGATGGCGGGAACGCCTCCACGTGGGCCGCGAAGTCGTCGAAGCCATTGGTGTGGTCGTCGGCGAAGGCCCGGTCGACCGCGCCGCGCCTTACGAGCAGGTGGGCGAGGCCGTACAGCAGCACAAGGTCGGACTTGGGCCGAAGCGGGTAGTGCTGGGTGGCGGCCATGGCCGTCTCGGTGAGGCGGGGGTCGATGACGACGATCTCCGGCCGGTGGGGGTTGCGGCAGACCCGCTCCCACAGGATGGGGTGGGCGATGCACAGGTTCGACCCCACCAACACGATCACGTCCGACTCCTCCAGGTCGGCGTAGGTGTAGGGCGGCGCGTCGAAGCCGAACGACTGCTTGTAGGCGACCACCGACGTAGCCATGCACTGACGGGTGTTGCCGTCGCCGTGGACCAGGCCCATGCCGAACTTGGCCAGCGCGCCGAGCAGGGCCATCTCCTCAGTCGGGATCTGCCCCGTCGAGAGGAAGGCAACCGATTCGGGGCCGTGCTCGTCGAGGATGGCGCGGAAGCGCCGCACGAACTCGGTCATGGCCACGCCCCAGCCCACGGGCTGCAACCGGCCCTTGACATCGCGCCACAGCGGCGTGGTGGCCCGGTCCGGGGCCCGCAGCGGGGTGAGCGCCTCCCACCCCTTGGGACAGGCCCGGCCCAGGTTCACCGGGTACTCGGTCGTCGGCGTGAGATTGACGGCCACGCCGTCACGCAGATGGACGTCGAGCGAGCATCCGATCGAGCAGAACCCGCAGACCATCGACGTGGTGGCGTCCGGCTTCAGGCGGGCGGGCACCTGCCCCAGGCCGAACCCGCCGGGGGCCCGCACCAGCTCGGCGCTCAGGGCCCCGTGCCTTCGCCTCATCGCGCGGTGGTGAAGAACGACGACCGCTCCGACAACTCGCTCCACACGACGGCGGCCAGGACGAGGGTGAGGCCGACCACACCGGGGAGGGCGAGGGCGAATGCGAGGGCGGCCAACACTGCCAGCCCGACCAGCCCGGCCGGCCTCGGCCTGGGGAGGAGACAGAGGAGGGCGATGGCGATGAGCGCGGGCCGCTCCTGCACCAGCGGCGCGCCGGCCACGGCCGAGGCCCACAGCACGGTGGCCAGCCCGCACACGACGGAGGTGCGGGCGAACTTCCACGCCACCGCCGACGCCCGCCACGACGCCCGACCGGTGCTGGCGTAGATCATCACCGAGCAGCCCACGCCGGCCACGCCCGACGCGGCCACCGCCCCGCCGAGCAGCGGCATCGGCCTGCCCAGCCACAGGGCCGCGGCGTAGGGCCCGGCCAGTGCGGTGAAGACGCCGAAGGCCACCACCTCCCGACTCAGCCACGAGTGCCGCAGGCCGATGACGGCCCGGTAGAAGTAGCGGGGCCGGCCCAGGTGCAAGACGCTGGCGCCCATGGCGACCACGCCCGCGGCGGCCGCCACCGCCGCGTCGAACGGCTGCGGCGAGCCCGGCCGCAAGAGCAGGTCGGCCACGAAGCCGCCGACTGAGAGTTGGGTCAGCACGAGCATCACGGCCAGCGGCGTGTGGGCCGCCGCAGGCCGCGCGGGCCGGTCGAACGCGGAGGCGCCCACACCCCGATCGCTGCGGTACACGGTCGTCGGCCCCGGGCCGGGCGCCTGCGCCGCGGCCTCGGCCGTGTCGACCAGCTCGATGCTGATGGCGCCGTTCGGACAGGCCTGGACGCACGCGGGCGCCTCGCCTTCGGCCAGCCTGCCGTGGCACATGTCGCACTTGCGCACGATGCCGCGCTTCTTGTCGTAGACGGGCACCTCG
>DASYMT010000372.1:0-3063 GCA_036008925.1 Acidimicrobiales bacterium
GTCTGGAGGACATACCGCGCCGAAACCACGCGCTATGTCCTCCAGAGCGGGGGAGGCGAGCGGGAATGCGGGTTCGGGGCGGGGGTGTTCTACCGTGATGCCATGGAAGCAGCCCTTCTCGAAGCCGTCGACGCCATCCGCCCCGCCCTCCAATCGGACGGCGGCGACATGCGCGTCATCGAGTTCGACGAGGAGACCGGCGTGGTCGACATCGAGCTGCTGGGGGCCTGCGGCGGCTGCCCCATGTCCACCATGACCCTCAAGGCGGGCATCGAGCGCATCCTGCGCGACCGGGTGCCCGGCCTCACCGAAGTGCGGGCCAAGGGCATCGACTTCGACGTTCTCGAAGACGCGTACTAGACCAGCCCTCCGCTCATGCGGACCCGTGATCCTCAAACCCTGGTCGACGCCGCCGTCCACAACCACGACCGCGGCGCCCTGGCCCGTCTCATCTCCCTGGTGGAGCGGGGCGGCGAGCCTGCCCGCCAGGTCGGCCGCCTGACCTATCCCAGGGGCGGCCACGCCTACACGGTGGGCATCACCGGCGCCCCCGGGGCGGGCAAGTCGACCCTCACCAACCGCCTCATCAACGAGGTGCGGGCGGGCGACGACGAGGTGGGCGTCCTGGCCATCGACCCGTCCTCCCCCTTCACCGGCGGCGCCATCCTGGGCGACCGGGTGCGCATGCAGGACCATGCCACCGACCAGGGCGTCTTCATCCGCTCCATGGCCACCCGGGGCCACCTGGGCGGCCTGTCCCTCGCCACCCCCGAGGCCATCCGGGTGCTCGACGCCGCGGGCCTGCCCTACGTGCTGGTCGAGACGGTGGGCGTGGGCCAGGTCGAGGTCGAGATCGCCGGGGCGGCCGACACCACCGTCGTCGTCGTCAACCCGGGCTGGGGCGACGCCGTGCAGGCCAACAAGGCGGGCCTGCTCGAGGTGGCCGACCTGTTCGTGATCAACAAGGCCGACCGCCCGGGCGTCCAAGAGGCCGAGCGGGACCTCAACAACATGCTCGACATGAACATGCACATGGGCGAGTGGCGACCGCCGGTCGTCAGGACCACGGCGGCCACCGGCGAAGGCGTCGCCGCCCTCTGGCAGGCCGTGCAGGACCACCGGGCCTACCTGGAGTCGAGCGGGGAGCTGGAGCATCGACGGGGCCGGCGGTTGGCCGAGGAGCTGCGCGAGATCGTGCTGCACCGCCTGGAGCAGCGGGCCCGGGACACGGCGGGCGGCCCGGCCTACGAGCAGCTCAAAGCGGACCTGCTGGCCCGCAAGATCGACCCGTACACGGCGGCCGAGCAGCTCCTCGACCAAGCCGGCTAGCACGCCCAAGGCGAGTGACGGGGCGGGCCACGAGGCGGGCGAGCAGGGCCGGCTCGCCAGCGCGAGGGGCCTGTCGCTACCCTTTCATGAGAATCGGTTGGGGGTTTTGATGGACAAGCTGCTCGCCCGCCTACAGGGCCGAAACGCCGCCCTGCTCGTGCTCGGCCTTGGAAGCACGGTCGTCGCCGTCTTCATGCTGGGCGTCATCGGGTTCTTCTCGCTGGGGGGCGACGACGCCAACGTGGCCGCAGGCCCCGCCGTCGAGGGCGGTCCGTTGGGCACCACCGACACCACCCTCCCGGGCACCACCGGCACGACGCTTGCCACCGACCCGAACAGCCCGGCCGGCCCCAACAGCCCGACCGGCCCGACCGGCCCCAACCGTACGGGCACCACCAAGCCCAGCCAGACCATTGCGGGCAAGCCGTTCGTCGACGACGTCACGCCGCCGGGCGAGGCGCCGCTGCCCAGTGGGGGCAACGCCACCGGGGTCAGCAGCACGTCGATCCTCTACGGCGTCCACGCCCCGCTCACGTTCAACCGCACTCCCGTGGCCCTGGCCGGCCCGGTGGCCCGCGGCATCGAGGCCTACGCCAAGTACATCAACGACCACGGCGGGATCAACGGCCGCACCATCGTTGCCAAGATCGTGGACGACGAGTTCACCCCGGGCGGCGCCCAGAAGGCGGCCAACTCGCTGATCTACGACACGAAGGTGTTCTTCCTGGCCGGCACCCTCGGCGTGGACCAGATCAAGGTGGTGGCCTCGGAGGCCAACAAGGCCAAGGTCCCGTACTTCGCGGGCGGGGGCCACGAGCCCCTCTTCAAGCAGATGGGCCTGCACCAGATCCTGTCGAGCTACGACACCCACGTGCAGCAGTTGGCCGACTTCTTGGCCTCCGACCCGGCCTACAAGGGCAAGGTCATCGGCACCATGTCGTCGGACACCCCGCAGATCCAGCCGGTGGTCGAGGTGTTCGACGCCGCCCTGAAGAAGCACGGCATGTCGGTCAAGGTCAACAAGACGGTGCAGAAGCCGGAGGACCAGGCGCCGCAGGGGTACCAGTCGCTCATCCTGGCCTACAAGGACAAGGGCGTGGAGGTGGTCGTGCCCATGACCGACCCCATCAACACGGCTGCCTTCGTCCGTGAGTGCGGCTACGCAGCGGCCAACTCCTGCCCCTGGACCTACTCGTTCTCCAACTTCGCCCACGAGGGCGAGACCGCCCTCACGCTGTTCAACGACGAGTGGGGCCGCAAGAAGGTCCGGGGCCTGGCGGGCGCCTGCTACCCCAACGCCCCGGACGCCCAGATCAACAACCCGGCCAAGTGCAGCAACATGAAGGCGGCCAAGGAGCAGTTCGAGGCGGTCAAGGGCCCGGGGGAGTGGACCAAGCAGCAGAACGACACCTACGGCACCTCGGTCGGCTACAACAGCGCGGCGGGCTACCAGTGGATGTTCTTCAAGAAGGCCATGATCGACCAGGGGACCGAGGTCACCCGCGAGCGGTTCCTCGCCGCCGTCAACCGCTACAACGGCTACGCCGACCTCATTACCGGCCCGATCACCTACAAGGGCTCGTCCAACTACGCCCACGGCGCCGAGAAGATGGCGGTCTTCGAGGCCCAGACGAGCAACAAGTACAAGATGATCACGGACGGCATGGTCGTCGGGTTCTAGGAGTGGCCGTCCCGGGGGTGCAGCGACGGGACGCCGCCGTCGTGTTGGAGTGC
>DASYMT010000373.1:0-7856 GCA_036008925.1 Acidimicrobiales bacterium
CGACGCGGTCGAGGCCGTGGAGCCGCCGCGGCCGCTGCTCCTGCTCGGGCCCGGCGGCCGGCGCTTCGACCAGGCGGCCGCCGAGGAGCTCGCGGCGTCTCCGGGCTTCTCCCTGCTGTGCGGGCGCTACGAGGGCGTGGACCAGCGGGTGGTCGAGCACCTGGTGGACGACGAGCTGTCGGTGGGCGACTACGTGCTGGCGGGCGGGGAGGCGGCCGCCCTGGTGGTGATCGAGGCCACGGCCCGGCTGGTCCCCGGCGTGATGGGCAACGAGGCGTCGGCCGAGGACGAGAGCTTCACCACCGGACTCCTCGAATACCCCCAGTACACGCGGCCCGCCGACTACCGGGGCTGGACCGTCCCCGAGGTGCTGCTGAGCGGGCACCACGGCAACGTCGACCGGTGGCGGAAGGCCGCCGCGCTGCACCGCACAGTCACCCGCAGGCCCGACCTGATCGAGGCCCGGGGGGGCCTCAAACCGGACGAGGTAGAGCTTCTCGAAGCGCACGGCTATCCTGTGGCGTCCCCCGGGCATGCCAACGAGGAGCCTGACGCGCCATGAACCCCACCGATCTGGTCGACCGCGACAGCCTGCGCGACGACGTCCCCGCGTTCTCGCCGGGCGACACCCTCAAGGTCCACGTCCGAGTGGTGGAGGGCACCCGCGAGCGCGTGCAGGTGTTCCAGGGCGCCGTCATCCGCCGCCAGGGCTCCGGCGTGCGCGAGACCTTCACCGTGCGCAAGGTGAGCTTCGGCGTGGGCGTGGAGCGGACGTTCCCCGTCCACTCGCCCATCATCGCCAAGATCGAGACGGTGACCCAGGGCGACGTGCGCCGGGCCAAGCTGTACTACCTGCGCGACCGGGTGGGCAAGGCGGCCAAGATCAAGGAGAAGCGGGCCGCCCGCTGACCCCTGTGGTCGCCACCGCCGACGACCGCCCCGCTCCATCCTCCGCAGCCCGCACCCTCCGCGAGCTGCCGGTCCTGCTCGTCGCCGCGGGCGTGATCGCCTTCCTGATCAAGACCTTCGTGGCCCAGGCGTTCTACATCCCGTCCGGGTCGATGCTGCCCCAGCTCCAGATCCAGGACCGGGTGGTGGTGTCGAAGCTGGCCTACCACTTCCACCCGCCCGTGCGGGGCGACATCGTGGTCTTCGACGCCCCCCGGTCGGCCAGCCCCAACCTCCCGGCCCGGTCGACCAACCCGGTAGCCAAGCTCATCCGCAAGGTGGGGACGGGCGTGGGCGTGATCCAGCCCAGCACCGAGGAGTTCATCAAGCGGGTGGTCGGGCTGCCGGGGGACAGCATCGACATCAAGGACGGCAAGGTCTACGTGAACGGCCACGAGCTCATCGAGCCGTACCTGCCGAAGGGGACCATCACCATCGCCTACGGCCAGCAGTTCCCGGTCAAGATCCCCAAGGACTCGCTGTGGGTGATGGGGGACAACCGCGGCAATTCGTCCGACTCGCGCTTCTTCGGCCCGATCCCGAAGAAGACGGTGGTGGGCCGCACCATCCTGCGGGTCTGGCCCCTGCCCGAGATGTCGTTCCTCTGACGATGGGGGCCTGCCCGAAGAGCAGTGGGTACCGGCGTACGATGGCCCGCATGCGGGTGCCCCGATGAGCGCCGAGGACCTGGAGCGGTACGAGACCGAGATCGAGCTCCAGCTCTATCAGGAGTACCGGGCCGTCCTCCCCATGTTCAAGTACGTGGTCGAGACCGAGCGGCGCTTCTACCTGGCCAACGAGGTGAAGATGGAGGCCCGCAACCAGGACGGCCGCACCTACTTCGAGATCGAGCTGGGCGACGCCTGGGTCTGGGACATGTACCGGCCTGCCCGCTTCGTGTCGTCGGTGCGGGTGGTGACGTTCAAGGACGTCAACGTCGAGGAGCTCCCGGAAAAGGAGCTGTGACCGCCGCCAACGCGGCGCTGGGGGCCTCGGGGGAGGACCTTGCCGCGGCGTGGTACGAGGCTCGGGGCTTCGAGGTGCTGGCCCGCAACTGGCGGTGCCGGGAGGGGGAGCTTGACCTCATCGTGCGCGACGGCCGCCTCTACGTCTTCTGCGAGGTGAAGACCCGCACGTCCGACCTCTTCGGCACGCCGGCCGAGGCCGTCACCCGGGCCAAGCAGCAGCGCCTGCGCAGGCTGGCCGCCCGCTGGCTGGAGGACGACGCGCCCGCCCTGGCCCGGGAGATCCGCTTCGACGTGGCCGCCGTGCTCGACGGCCGCATCGAATTGGTCGAGGGCGCGTTCTGAGCCTGCGCCCGGAGACGGTGGCCGTCCACGCGGGCCGCCCGGCCCGCACCCCGGGCGCGCCGGTGGGCCCTGGCATCGAGCTGTCGTCCACCTACGTGCAGGACGGGCCGGTCTCCTACGGCCGGGAGGACAACGAGACGTGGCGGGCCTTCGAGGCCGCGGTGGGCGAGTTGGAGGGGGGCCAGGCCGTGGCCTTCTCCTCGGGCATGGCCGCGGTGGCCGCGGTCATGGAGACGCTGCCCGTCGGCGGACGCGTGTCCGTGACCCCCGACGCCTACCACGGCACCCGGCGGTTCTTGGAGGAGCGGATGCCCCGGCTGGTCGTGTCGGACGACTCGCCCGACCTGGTGTGGGTGGAGACGCCGTCCAACCCGATGATGGCGGTGACCGACATCGCCGCCGTGGTGCGGGCCTCGGCCTGTCCTGTGGCGGTCGACAACACCCTGGCCACCCCGTTGCTGCAACGGCCGCTGGACCTGGGCGCCGACGTCGCCGTGCACAGCGCGACAAAGCTGTTGTCCGGCCACTCCGATTTGTTGCTGGGCGTGGCCGTGGCCCGCACCGACGAGTGGGCGGCCAAGCTCCGCGAGCGCCGGTCGCGCCACGGCGCCGTCCCCGGCCCGTTCGAGGTGTGGCTGGCCCTGCGGGGCCTGCGGACGCTGCCGGTGCGGCTGGAGCGGTCCTCGGCGTCGGCCGTCGTGCTGGCCGAGCGGCTGGGCGGGCACCCGGCGGTCGAGCAGGTCCGGTATCCGGGGTTCGGCTCGATGCTGTCGTTCGACGTGCGGGGCGGGGCCGCGGCGGCCGACGCGGCTGTCGCCCGGCTGGCCGTGGTCGTGCCGGGGACCAGCCTGGGCGGCGTCGAGTCGCTGATCGAGCGGCGCCACAAATGGCCGGGGGAGGCCGCCGTCCCGCCTGGGCTCTTGCGGCTGAGCGTGGGGCTCGAGCACGTCGAGGACCTGTGGGCCGACCTGGCCGCGGCGCTGGGGTAGTGGAGCAGTTCGAGGTCCGGCGCATCCAGCCGTACCAGGCCACCAAGGCCTACGTGTGCCCGGGGTGCAACCAGGAGATCAGCGAGGGCGTGGGGCACCTGGTGGTCGTGCCCTTGGAGGCGCCCGACCTGCGCCGCCACTGGCACCACCCGTGCTGGGCCAATCGGGACCGGCGCCGGCCCGGTCGGCCGTGACCCGCTTCGTGCTCAGGCCAACAGCGCCCACGCCAGCAGGGCGAGCACGACGATGAAGGCGGCGGCCACCAAGGCGTAGTCGGACGTGCGGCGCTGCTGCTGGCGGAAGGGGTTGAAGCCCATGGCCCGCCAGTATCGTCGGCCGCATGGAGACGATCCTCGTGGAGCGTGCGGACGGCGTGGTCACGGTCACGTTGAACCGGCCCCACAAGAAGAACGCGGTCAACGACGCCATGTGGGACGAGCTGCTCGCCACCTTCGAGGAGGTGGCCGACCGCGACGACGACCGGGTGCTGGTCCTGACGGGCGCGGGCGATGCGTTCTGCTCCGGCGCCGACCTGTCCGACCCCGCCGCGCTGACCCGCAACGGCCTGGCACGCATGCGCCACATCGGCGACGCGGCCCTGCGCCTGCACCGCCTGCCCAAGCCCGCCATCGCCAAGGTGAACGGCGTGGCCGCGGGCGCGGGCTGCAACCTGGCCCTGGGCTGCGACCTGGTGGTGGCCTCCGACACGGCCCGCTTCTCCGAGATCTTCGCCCGTCGGGGGCTGTCGGTGGACTTCGGCGGGTCGTGGCTGCTGCCCCGGCTCATCGGCCTGCACAAGGCCAAGGAGCTGGCCTTCTTCGCCGAGGTGATCTCGGCCAAGGAGGCGGTGGAGTTCGGCATCGTGAACCGCATGGTGCCCGCCGGAGAGCTCGACGCCTTCGTGGCCGACTGGGCCGCCCGCCTGACGGCTGGCCCGCCGCTGGCGCTGTCGATGACCAAGACCATGCTCAACAACTCCTTCGCCGTCTCCATGGACCAGGCCCTGGAAGACGAGGCCCGGTCCCAGACGGTCAACTTCGCCACGGCCGACATGGCCGAGGCCATGGCCGCCTTCGCCCAAAAGCGCGAGCCGCGGTTCACCGGGCGGTAGCGCGCTCGGCGGGGCGGCGGCCGTAGTTGTCACACCCCGTTCGTAGGTTCGGCGGGGTGATCGCAACCATCCCGTCTGCCAGCCTCCTCGGCGTCGAGGGCCACCCCGTCACCGTCGAGGTCCACGTCTCCAACGGCCTGCCCGGCTTCACCGTGGTGGGCCTGCCCGACGCCGCCTGCCGCGAGTCCCGGGACCGCGTCCGGGCCGCGCTGCTCTCCAGCGGCTTCACCTGGCCGCTGCGGCGGGTCACCGTCAACCTGGCCCCATCGGGCATGCGCAAGGGCGGCGCCGGGCTCGACCTGCCCATCGCGGTCGGGCTGTTGGTGGCGGCCGGGCAGATGCCGGCCGACGCGGTGGCCGGGTGCGCGTTCGCGGGGGAGCTGGGCCTCGACGGCTCGCTGCGGCGGGTGCCGGGGGTGGTGCCGTTGGTCGACGCGCTGCAGTCGGCCGCGGTGGCCGTGCCGTTGGAGTGCATGCGGGAGGCGGCGTTGGTCGGCCGCCATGTGGTGCGGGGCGCGCCCACGCTGCGGGACCTGGTCGACGCGCTGTTGGGGGTGATCGAGTGGCCCCAGCCGCCAGTGGTGCCCGCGGCCGCGGTTCAGGCCGGGCCGATCGAGCCGGAGCCCGACCTGGCCGACGTGCGGGGCCAGCGCCTGGGCCGGTGGGCGTTGGAGGTGGCAGCCGCGGGCGGGCACCACCTGCTCTTCACCGGGCCGCCGGGGGCGGGCAAGACGCTGCTGGCCCGGCGGCTGCCGGGGCTGTTGCCAGGGCTGTCGCACGACGAGGCGCTGGAGACCACGCGGGTCCACTCGGCCGCGGGCCTGGAGCTGCCCGCCCAGGGGTTGGTGGACCGACCGCCGTTCCGGGCGCCGCACCACGGGGCCTCGTCGGTGGCGCTCGTCGGCGGCGGCTCGTCGTGGCTGCGGCCGGGCGAGATCTCGATGGCCACCAACGGCGTGCTGTTCCTGGACGAGTTGGCCGAGTTTCCGCCTGCCGTGCTCGACGCCCTGCGCCAGCCGCTCGAAGAGGGGATCGTGCGGGTGTCGCGCATCAGGCAGAGCGTCACCTTCCCGGCCCGGTTCCTGTTGGTGGCGGCCATGAACCCGTGCCCGTGCGGGGGCATCGGCGGTCCGGACGGGTGCCACTGCCGGGACAACGCCAGGCTGCGGTATCTGCGCCGGGTGTCGGGGCCGCTGCTCGACCGGTTCGACCTGCGGGTCCCGGTCAGCCGGGCCGACGTGGGCGAGCTGCTGGGCGGCCCGCCGGGGGAGTCGACGGCGGTGGTGGCGGCCCGGGTCGAGGAGGTCCGGGCCCGGTCTGCCGCCCGGGGCGTGTCCCGCAACGCAGCCCTGCCCGCGGGCAGGCTGGACGAGGTGGCGCCGCTGTCGCCCGCAGCCTGGCGGGCGGTGGAGTGGCATCTGAAACGGGGCACGCTCACGGCCCGGGGCCTGCACCGGGTCCGGCGGGTGGCCCGCACGGTGGCCGACCTCACCGGCGGCGGGCACGAGGTCCAGGAGGACCACGTCTGCGCCGCGCTCGACCTGCGGGTGGAGGTCGCCCGCCTGGAGGCGGCGTGACCGGCCCGGGGCCGCGGTCTGTCCTGCAGGGCGCAGCCGGTCCGCGCGGCCTGGCGAGTGCGCCGGGGGAAGGCGGGCGGCGGAGGCAGGTGTGCCGGGGCCTGTCGGCCGCGCTGGCTCTGTGCGTGGCGGTCCGCCTGGAGGCGGGATGAGCGGGGCGTGGTCTGTCGGGCAGGGCGCGGCGGGTCTGCCTGGGCTGGCGGGTGCGCTGGACCGGTCGGTCGCGCTGGCCCTGCCGGTGGCGGCCCGCCTGGAGGCGGGATGAGCGGGGCCGGGCCGAACGTGGGCCTGCCTGAGGCGGCAGACCTGCCGGGACTGCCGCTGGACGAGGACGACGTGGCCCTGGCCGCGCTGGCGGGCCCGCCCTTTCAGTCGTGGGACCGGCTGCACCGGCTGCTCGAGGGCCGCCTGCCTGCCGCGGCATGGTGGGCGGTGCGGGGCGGCCGGGCCGGGCCGGGGCCGGCGCGGGCCGCGGCCCGGGTGTCGCTGGCCGACGTAGCCGCCCGCCACGCGGCCAAGGGCGTGGCCATACGCCGGCTCGGAACGTCGGCGTATCCGCTCGTGCTGGCCGAGGACCACGAGGCGCCGCCCGTGCTGTTCACGTGGGGCTCGATCGACGTCCTTGAAGCGGACCGCCCGCGTGTGGCCATGATCGGAACCCGCCGGTGCACCAACTACGGCCGGGACGTGGCCCGCCAGCTCGGCCGGGAGCTGGCCGAGGCGGGGGTGTCGGTGGTGTCGGGGCTGGCCGCCGGGATCGACGGGGCGGCCCACGACGGAGCGTTGGCCGGCGGCGGGGCGCCGCCGGTGGGCGTGGTGGGCAGCGGGCTCGACGTGGTGTACCCCCGCCGTCACGCCGTGCTCTGGGAGCGGGTGGCCGGGGCGGGGCTGCTGTTGTCGGAGGCGCCGCTGGGGTGCAGGCCGGAGCCGTGGCGGTTCCCGGCCCGCAACCGGATCATCGCCGCGCTGGCCCACGTGCTGGTCGTGGTCGAGTCCGACGTGCGGGGCGGGTCGATGCACACCGTTCGGGCGGCTGAGGAGCGGGGCGTGCCCGTGCTGGCCGTGCCGGGGCCGATCCGCAGCCGGGCATCGAGCGGCACCAACCAGCTCCTGTCGCAGGGGTGCCACCCGGTGTGCGACACGGCCGACGTCCTGACCGCCCTCTCTCTGGCGGGCGCCTACCAAGTGCCCGCCTCGTCTGGCCCAAGCCCCGGCCCTGCCGTTCCCGGCTGCCCGGCCGACCCGCCGTCCGCCTCGGAGTGGCCGTCCGCCTCCGACCCGCCAGCCGCCGCCGACCGGCCGTCCGCCACCGACCCGCCGTCCGCCTCGGCGTCGGGCGGGGCTCGGTTGCGTCCGTGCCCGCCCGAGGAGTTCGCCCCCGTCCTCGACGCGCTCGACTGGACCCCCGCCAGCCTCGACGCCCTCCTGGCCCGCCTCGACGTCCCGCCCCTGCGGGTGTCGGCCGCCCTCGCCTGGCTGGAGCGCGAGGGCTGGGCCCACAACCAGGGTGGCTGGTGGGAACGCCGCTGACCCGCTCCCTCTGTTGCAAACGCTGAGGTCGAAACCCGCCGAAACGGCCGCATTCCGCTTCAACGTTGCGCACACCACCTATACGCCGTGCCGCCTGCGCCCGCCGCCCGCTCCTAGCCGCGCCGCCCCCGCCCTCGCCCGGCCCCCCCGCCTGGTGGCGTCCTTCCGTTGCGGCGCCGAGGGCGTTGTGCGCCCTTCAGGCCACAACGGTCCTGCAACTCCCGGCGTAAGGCCGCCGCCCCGCCGCCCCGCCGCCCCGCCGCCCCGCCCGGCCCCCGCCCCGCCCGGCCACCCGGCCCCCGCCCCGCCGGGCCACCCGGCCCCCGCCCCGCCCCGCCGCCCCGCCGCCCCGCACGGCCTGCCGCAGCAGCGGAAGCGCCAGTTTGCGCCC
>DASYMT010000374.1:0-2920 GCA_036008925.1 Acidimicrobiales bacterium
TTGCCCGCCAGCGTGACGGGCGCCGAGCCCGCGGGCGCCTCTTGGGCCTGGGTGTTGGAGGCCGACGTCTTGTTCGACTTGCCGCACCCCCCGGCGACCAGCACGACCACCCCCAAAAGCAGCACGAGTTTGCGCATGCGCCCTCCTTTCAGTTGAAGCGGGTCAGTTTGAAGCGGGCGATGTGAAGCGGGCGTGACATTCGTAGTCGCCCGCAGCCGACAACAGCCGCACCCCCTCGACCGGCCCGCCCGACAGCCGCACCTTGGCCGTGCCCCGGCCCTCGATGAGGCGGACGGTGCCGGCCTGGCGCGCCCGTCCGCCGCCCTGCTCGACCTCCACCCGGTAGGCCTCGTCCCCGGCGCCCAGCCCGGCCACGTCGACCACCAGCCAGCCAGGGGCCAGCACCGCCCGCCCCACGTCCCGCCCGTCCCTGGCGGTCAGGACGGCCACCAGCGGCGGGCGTTGCCCAGGCGGGGTCGACGGGTCCTCCTTGGCCATCTGGACCACGAGCCCGATGAGAAGGACGGCGACCAGCACGGCCATGGCCACGAGGCGCCCGCGCCCGGGCGCGGCCTCGTCGCCCGCCGTGCGTTCCAGCACCCGCGACTCGAAGCCCACCGGGGGCTCGACGGGCGGGGCCAGCAGCAGCAGGCCGTCAACCGCCCGGGCCATGGCGGCCAACTCCTCCTGGCAGGACGGGCACTCGGCCACATGGGCCAGGGCGGCGGCCCGGTCGGCGCCGCTCAACGTGCCTGCGGCCAGGTCGGCCGTGGCCCCACCGTTCAGTTCACAGCTCACGTCAGTTCACAATTCATGGCGCACCAACGCGTCGCGCAGCCGCAGCACGGCCGTGCGCACGCGGGTCTTGGCCGTGCCCAGCGGGATGCCCTCGGCCTCGCTGATCTCCTGGGCCGTGCGGCCGCCGAACACGGCCAGGACCAGCGCCCGCCGAGGCCCGTCGGGCAGGTCGCGGATGGCGGCCCGCAACAGCCGGGCCTCGTCGGCGTCGGCCGCGGCCTCGCCCGGGTCGGCCGCGTCGCCCGCCAGGCAGAGGGCCGCGATGGCGTCGGGGTCGACGGGCGTGAGGCGTCGGACCCGCACCGTGTCGATGGCCAGGTTGCGGGTGATGGCGGCCAGCCAGGCGGCCACGCTGCCCCGCCGGGGGTCGTAGGCCCCGGCCGCCCGCCAGGCCCGCACGAACGACTCCTGGGCCACGTCCTCGGCCAGGGCCGGGTCGCCCGCGATCACGAGGGCCACGCCGAACACCCGGCGCTGGAAGCGGCGCACGAAGGCGGGGTCGCCACTGGCGAATGCCGCCAACAGGGCCTCGTCCGACACGCCGTGCACACCCATACCTACGAGTCTCACACCCTCAGGGATTGCCCCCTCATCCCCCCATCTCGCGTTTCCACAGGCACTGTCCCTGTGGAAACGCGAGATGGTCAGGCGCGGAGGACGACGATGGCCACGTCGTCCTGGGGCGGGCCGGGGGCGAAGCCGGCCACCGCGTCGAGCACGGCCTGGGCCACCGTCTCGGCGTCGGCGGGCCCCACCTCGGCCAGCAGGTCGTGCAGCCGCTCCTCGCCGAACATCCCGGCGGGCCCCTGCTCCTCGACCACGCCGTCGGTGTAGAGCACGAGGGCCTCGCCCGGCGCCAGCTCCACCTCCACGTCCACCGGGTCGACCTCGGGGAACAGGCCCACCAGCAGCGCGGGCTTGCCCACCTCTTCGACCGACCCGTCGGACCGGATGACAAGCCCGGGCGGGTGGCCCGCGCAGGCGATGGTGAGGCGGGCGCCCCCGCCGCCCGTCCCATTGCCCAACGGCTCGACCCGGGCCAGGGCGACCGTCAGGAAACGCGACTCGTCCTCCCGCCGCAGCACCACCTCGTTCAGCACCCGCAGCACCCGCTGGGGCGACGCCTCGTGGATGGACACGCCCCGGATGGTGTCGCGGGCCAGGCCGGTGAGGGCGGCCGCGGCCGTGCCCTTGCCGCACACGTCGCCGATCACGACGGACCACTGGCCCGGCGTGGTCTCGAACACGTCGTAGAAGTCGCCGCCGATCTCGGTGCCCCGGCCCACCGGGCGGTACCGCACGGCCACCTCCATGCCCGGGATCTCGGGCCTGCGGGGCGGCAGCAGCGAGGCCTGAAGGGCTTCGGCCACCTGGCTGCGCTCCCGGAACAACAAGGCGTTGTCGATGGCCAGCGCGGCCCGCCGGGCCAGGTCCATGGCCAAGGCCATGTCGGCGTCGCCGTACATCCGGCCCGACTCGGCCGAGATCATGGTGAGCGCCCCCAGGGTGCGGCCCCGGGCGATGAGCGGGACCACCAGGGCCGACGACAGGCCCAGATCGCGAAGCAACTGGAGGTGCTCGTCGTCCACCGCCGCGGCGGCCAGCATCTCGTCGTTGATGACCGGCGTCATCTGGGGCTCGCCGGAGCGGATCACCCCGGCCACGCCCTGGTCCGAGTCCGGGTCCGGCGGGTAGCGGTCCCGGAAGTTCTGGGCCATCGCCACCTTGGCCGGGTCGACGTGGGCCACCACCACGGTGGTGAAGGCGTCGCCCTCCTCCTCGACCACGTCGACCGAGCACCAGTCGGCCAGCCGGGACACGGCCAGGTGGGCCACCTGGCTGAGCGTGGCCCGGTAGTCGAGCGAGCTGGAGAGCACCTCGCTGGCCTCGGCCAGGAACGCCAGCCGGTCCCGGGCCGCCTCGGCCTCGGCCCGGGCCTCCTGCTCGGCCGCGAACAGCACGGCCTGGGTGTACTCGGCCTCGGCCCGGGCCGTGATGTCGGCGCTGACGCCGATCATGCCGACGGCCTTGCCGTCCTCGTCCCGCACCACCCGGCCGTTGCCCCGGACCCAGCGGGTGGACCCGTCGCTCATCAACACCCGGTGCTCGATGGTGAAGGACC
>DASYMT010000375.1:0-6848 GCA_036008925.1 Acidimicrobiales bacterium
CTCGAGGTCGCCTGTCACCCAGCTGGAGTCGCACCGCTCGTGCGCTGCGTACTCCGCCCAGTCGGTGCTCGCTGGCGCAGCTTGGTCCGCAGCCGTGAAACTCGCTGTTTCGTCCGTGAAATTCAGCAGCCGTTGGACACGCAGAAGCCCTGGTCAGGCCCGACTTACACCACTTTGAGTGGGATAGTGGGCCGAATTCTCACTGAGAGTAGTGGCGGGGGCAGGATTTGAACCTGCGACCTTCGGGTTATGAGCCCGACGAGCTACCAGACTGCTCCACCCCGCGTCGTTGTGGAGGAGTCACTGTAGCACCGCCGCCCGGGCTGTCGAACTGGCCGCGGGCCCGGGAGCAGGGGTCAGGCGGAGGCGGGGGCCGTCGTCGTAGTGGTCGAGCCGCCCGAGCCCGAGCCGCCGCCACCCGAACCGCCACCGCCGCCAGATTCGGCTGCGGTCTTGGCCCGGGCCACCAGGTCGGCCATGAGGTTGACCTGGCGCTGGTACTCGCCCAGGTCCCCCTTGGCCAGCGCCGCCTGGGCGGCCTGGTACGCGGCCGCGGCCTGGTCGAGCAGTTGCTGGACGGTGGCCGTGGGCGAGGGCGCGCCGGGACTGGCCGGGGGCGAGGGCCCGCCGGGGACGGCCTTTTCCTCCAACGTGTCAGGCGCCGACCCGAAGATCTCGACCAAGGCTTGTTTGAGGGTGTCCCCCATGGCCACCTGGTTGCCCGCGGCCACGATGACCTTGCGCAGTTCGGGCACCGGGTTGTTGGCGGCCTGCACGTAGAGGGGCCGCACATAGAGCAGCGACTTGCCGATGGGCAGCAGCAAGATGTTGCCCACCCGCACGCCGGAGCCGGTCTTGCCCAACAGCGAGATGGCCGACGAGACCTGGTCGTCCGACAGCATCCGCGCGTTGACCAGCGCGGGCCCGTCGACCTGTTGGTCCCGGGGCATCACGAAGGCCTGGAGCTTGCCGTAGTCCGGCCCGGGGTCGCTCTTGGCCGTCACGAACGCCGACAGGTTCTGCTGCTTGTCCCCCTCCGAGTGGTACACGAACGGCTGGAGGATCAAGAACCGCTCCTGCTGCTCGTTGGGCAGCCGCATGAGGACGTAGGTCGGGTCCATGCGGGCCTGGCGGTTGCGGTTGATGATCCCGGTCTTGGGGTCGCGGCTCTGGACCTGCTTGATGGCGGTGGTCGGGTCACCTGAGCCGGGGTCCTGCGACAGGTCCCACTCGTCGGCCCGCAGGTAGAAGTCGTTGGCGTCGTTGATGTGGTACCGGCCGTACATCGACGTCTGCACCCGGAACAGGTCCTCGGGATAGCGCAGGTGCTCGCGCAGCTCGGTGGGCATCTGCGAGCCGGGGGTGAACATCCGGGGGAAGATCTTCTTGTAGGCGGCGGCGATGGGGTCCTTGTCGTCCATCGTGTAGAAGGTCAGCGTCCCGTCGTACGCGTCGATCACGACCTTCACCGAGTTGCGCACGTAGTTGAACTCGCCCTTCAACCCGCTGCGGTCGTTGAGCCGCTCCACGTCGGCGTGCTGCGCGTACGGGTACCGCGAGGTGGTGGTGTACGCGTCCTGCACCCACTTGATGCGCCCGCCCACGATGACCGGGTACGGGTCGAAGTCGTACTTGAGGAACGGCGCCGCCGTGCGCACCCGGCTGCCGATGTCCCTGATGTACATGGCCTTGGACTTGGACGTGACCAGGTTCGAGATCAGCGGGTTCACGTCGCCGAAGCGCAAGAAGAAGGCGAAGCGCCGGAATACCGAGCCCATGGGCACGCCGCCCTTGCCGTCGTAGCGGCTGCGCTTGGTCTCGCCCTCGAGCGTCTGGTAGTCGAGCTCGGGCTGCTTGCTGTCGACGATGGCGTAGCCCAGGTCCGACTCGCCGTAGTACACCCGGGGCTGGGTGATCTTGATCTCGGGGGCGGACGACACCGGGGGCACGTCCTTCACCACGAACCGGGGCTTGCCGTCGGCCGTCACCGCGTTGGCGGGCGACACGATCGACCCGTACCCGTGGGTGAACTGGAGCCGCCGGTTCACGAACGACTTGCCCGGCAGCTCGTCCGGCTTCAGCTCCCGCACCGACACGATGGCCTGGGTCTGGCGGGCGTCGATGGTGTAGCGGTCGACGTCGATGTCGTTGAACCCGTAGTAGCCCCGGATCTCCTGGAGCCGCTGATACGTGTTGTTGATCTCGGGCAGGCTCGGGTCCCACAGCCGGATGTTGCGGATGGTCTCCGCGTTCTGCTGCAGCTCGTCGGCCTTGAGCTCGTTGGTGTACGCATAGGGCTGGGGCGTCACCCCGGAGATGCCCATCGCCTCCTGCGTGGCCTTGATGTTGCGGGCGATGTACGGGCGCTCCCTGGCGTTCTCGGCCGGCTCCACCCGCACCTTCTGGATGAAGGCGGGCACCAGCGTCCCCACCACCACCGCGATGAACGCCCACAGGGCGATGGCGATGACCGGCAGCACCCACCCCTGGCGGCGGATGTTGTAGAGGAAAAGCCCCACCGCCACCAGCATGATGACGGCCAGCAGCATGAGCGCGGGCAGCCGGGCGTGGACGTCGGTGTACGTCGGCCCGTCGACCACGCCGGAGCGCGAGGTGCCCAGCGTGAACCGCTGGAGGTAGTACCCCACCGCCTTCACCAGCGCCATGCCCGCCAGTAGCACCGACAGGTGGGCCTTCACCCGGGGGGCCACCCGCTGCCCCGGCGCCTGCACCCGGATGCCGCCGTTGAGGTAGTGGGCCACCAGGGTGACGACGGTGATGATGAGCAGCGAGACGAAGGCCCAGTCGATGAGGAACGACAGGAACGGCAGCTTGAAGGTGAAGAAGCCGATGTCCTTGTGGAACTGCGGGTCCTTCACCCCGAACGACCCGCCGTGCCGGAACAGCAGCCAGTTCTGCCACTGGCTGGAGGCGTTGGTCCCGACCAGCAGGGCGAACAGCAGCGCCACCACCACGCGCACCTTGCCCGCGTGCGGCCCCACCGTCTCCCGGTACCGGGCCACCAATTCGTCGTCGGTGCCCGCGGGCCGAAAGCGCGGCGCTAACCGGTCGGCGATCATCAGGTTGACCCACTGAAGGACGAAGAACAGCGCGGTGAAGGCGAGGACCAGGACGATCTTGGTCCCCAGCATCGTCTTCCAGACCTGGGTGAACTCCAGCTCCTTGAACCACAGGTACGTGGTGTAGAAGCTGGCGATCCCCCGCATCCACGTGATGAGGAGGATGAGCACCACGGCCGCCCCCACGAGCCAGACCCGGGCCCGGCCCGGATTGCGGCGTCGGCCCGGGACAGTGCCTGGAGTGCGCATGGCGCGGGAGCCTAGATGCTCAGGTGACGGCGCCGTTCGCGCCCTTTGGGGTCACGGGGCGGGAACGAGCAGGCACCGGCACCCGGCGTGCGCGGGCGGGTGCTGTTGCCCGGTGGGGTACTCCTCGCCCTTGGCCGTGGGCCCCTGCAAGGCGTTGTCGTCGCAGTCAGGGCAGGCGCCGCCCTGGTCGTCGACCACCCAGCGCAACACCGCGCCCTCGGGCGCCTCTTGGTACGCGGCCCGGGACCAGGCCGCCACCACCGCGTCCGACGCCAGCCGCTCGATGCGGTCGCCCTTCCACTCCCGGTAGGCCATGCCGATGCGGTCGGCCACCGCGCCCTCCTCGTCGTCGGGCCGGGGCTGCACGGCCCGCTCCAACTGCCGGCGCAAGGGGGCGACGATGCCGTCCACCACCACGGCCACCAGGTCGGCCACCTCGGCCGTGGGGGCCGCCTCCTTCAGGAACGGCGCGGCCACGGCCGCGTGGCGGGCCGCGTGGTCGGCCTCGCCGGGCAGCACGTCCTCGGCCTTGCCCCTCGAGCTGCGCAGCCGGTCGAGGATGTCGTTCTGCTCGTCTTGCAGCGACCGCTTGAGCTTGCGGGCCAGGCCCCGCTCGATGTCGGCCACCGCCTCGTCCCGCCGCTGCAACGCCAGCTCGTCGTCGTTCGACACCGCCGGCTCCGGCGCAGGGGCGGCCGCCGCGGGCTCGGCCCCCTCGGCCGCGGGCGGACCCGCAGGCTCGTCGGCCAGGACCTGGCGGGCCTGCTCCACCGACTCGTCGCGCGAGGCCCGGATGCGGGCGAACAAGTCGTCGACCGCCGCCCCCTTGGGCCCGCCCTCGTCGGGGGCGATGACCCGCACCCCCTCGTCGGGGCCCGCGGGCTGCACCACGCTCAGCTCGGCCACCGCACCGACCACCACCGGCTCGTGCTCGGGGACCGACTCGACCTTGCCCCGGCGGATGAGCTTGAGCGACGACAGCCTGCGCTCCTCCACCGGGATCGACGCAGGCCGGGAGGGGGCGGCCGTCACCGGCGCGGGCGAGTCGGCCTCGATGGTCGTGGTCACCAGCCGGGCCGCGGGCTCGTCGTCTCCCGCGGGCTGGACCGCGTCTCCCGCGGCCTGGACCGCCTCGGACTGCGGCCCGTCGTCGGCAGCAGCAGCGGCGGCGGCGGCGGCGGCAGCAGCACCAGTGGCAGCGGCAACAGCCTCGGGCTCGGCACCGTCCACCTCCGCCGCTGGCCCCCCGGCCCCGGCCCCGTCCTCCGGCAAGGCGACCTCCTCGCCATCCTCCCCGGCCAGCCGCCGGGCCGTGGCCTCGGCCGCCTGGCGGGCCTCCTGCTCGGCCCGCTGGAGCTCGTCGGTGACCTCCTCCAGCGTGGAGCGCACCATGCGATACGCCTCCAGCAGCCGGTCCCGGCCCGCCCGCAACTGCTCGACCTGCACGTGGGCGATGCGCCGCCTGCGGGTGAGGTCGGCCAGGATGCGCTCGCGGGCGGCCTGGGCCTCGACCACCATCTCCCGGCCCTGCTCGCGGGCCTCGCCCACCAGCTCCTCGGCCTGTCCCTGGGCCGCCTCCAGCAGCGCCGCCGCCTCGGCCCCGGCCCGGGCCAGCAGGCGGGCCGACTCCTCCTCGGCCACCGTGGTTCGCTCCCCCAGCACGGCCTCGGCCGCGGCCCGCACCCGGCGGGCCTCGTCGTGGGCCTCGCGCAGGATCAGCTCGACATTCTCCTCGGCCTTGGCCTTCAGGTCGGTGGCCGCCTCCCGGGCGCTGCGCATGACCCGGGCCGTCTCCTCGCCGAGCAGGCGCAGGAGGGTGTCTTCGTCGATGTCAGGATGGGCGGCCCGGTCCTCGGCCTCGCCCAGCCGGACCTGGAGTGCGTCCTCGCGTTCCGCCGTCGCCCGCAACTCGGCCGCCACCCGCTCCAGCCAGGCCCGGACCTCGTTGGGCTCGAACCCGCGGCGGGCCGTGGCGAACGCACGATGTGCGACTTCGTCGGCCGAAAGGCGTCGATCGTCGGCCATCTCCCGAGATTACGACCGGCCGGTCCCGCTGTCGTGGACCGCCCAAAACGGCCGGCCAAGTGAGGCTATTTGCGCAGCGCCCGCACCATGGAGACCTTGGCCACCGCCCGCTGCCGGCGGGCCTCCCCCTCGGCCGGGTCGAGCGGCTCCAGCGCGGCCGCGGCCCAGTCGGGCAGCGACAGCGGGTTGAACGGCTTGGTCAGGTACTCGACCACCCCGCCCTCCCAGCCCCGGATCTGGTCGTCCTCGCTGTTGAGGGCGGTGAGCATCACGACCGGGATGGAAGCGGTGGCCTCCTCGGCCCGCAGCGCGCTCAGCACCTCCCACCCGCTCATGCCGGGCATGAGCACGTCGAGGAAGATGAGGTCGGGCTTGTCCCGCTTGGCCGCCTCGATGGCGGCGAAGCCGTCGGCCGCCTCGACCACGTCGTAGCCCGCCAGGGCCAGGTTGACGCGGCACAGCTCGCGGATGCCTGCTTCGTCGTCGACGATCAGCACGCGGGCCATCGACGCCAGGGTACCCACTCAGCCCCCGGGCAACAGGCCGTTGAGCAGGTCGACCGCGTCGTCGGCCAGCGGGTCGATGGGCAGCCCCGTGTCAGGCGGGTTGGGGAGCAGCGGCGGCTGGGTGGTGGGCGTGGTGGGCGGAGGCGTGGTCCGGGTGGTCGAGGTCGTCGTGGTGGTGCGGGTCGGCGGCGGCGTGGTCGTGGTGGTCGTCGTCGGAGCGGCCGCGGCCACCGGCACGCCCTGGCCCGGCAGCCGGGCCCGGCCCAGCGCCTCGTCGATGCCGGCCACCAGGTTGGGGACCCGGGCCACGGCCTGGTCCATGGCCACCAGCCCCCACGTGGCCCCCTGCCCGCGGAAGGCGAAGACCTTCTGCCAGCGGGCCGCGAAGTCGCCGTCCTTGCCCGCCAGGGAGACGGCCGCGCCGACCACGTGCTCGCCCGGGGGACGGGCCGGGTCGAGCAGCGCCTCGCTGAACGGCTGGCCCTCCAACTGCGGGAAGAGGAGACGGTAGAAGCCCGCCGTGCGGCCCTGGTTGCGGAATTGGGCGCTGGCCCCGTCGCTGCGGGACTGGAGCTCGACGCCGAGGTCGATGGCGTCGGCCAGGAAGCGGCGGTCCCACTGGTCGTCGTTGCGGTACTGCAAGGGGGCGGCGGCCCGGGGCAGCTCGCCCAACGCGGCCACCGTGGCCTGGCGCAGGGCGGGCACCTTCAGGCTCGACCCGGCCGAGCGCACGTCGGCCTCGCCCGCGTAGCTGGCCACGGTGACGGCGAAGTCGCGCGTCACCCGGGCCGCGCCGCGCACCACGGCCTCGGACCCCGCGCTCTGCACGGCCAGCGAGCCCGAGGGCACCACCAACAGGTCCCCGGCCAACACCTCGGGCGACGGGCCGATGCGCAGCTCAGACCCCTGCCGCAGGGCCAACTGGCCCTTGGGCACCCGCACGTCGGCCGACCCCTGCTGGACGCGCACGCGGTCGCCGTCCTTGCCC
>DASYMT010000376.1:0-2525 GCA_036008925.1 Acidimicrobiales bacterium
GACCCCCTCTCCTGACCCCTCCCCCCGCACCTCTGGAGGACAGAGCGCGTGGTTTCCACGCGGTATGTCCTCCAGACGGCGAAAATGAGCGGGGGGGGGTCAGGCGCCGATGCGCACGAGGTTGCCCATCGGGTCGATCAGGGCGAACTCGACCATGCCGTAGTCGGTGCGGGCCGGCGCGGTGAGGCGGGGCCGCCCGCCGCCGCCCTCCTCGCCGTCGCCGCTACCGTCCCCGTCAGCCACCCCGGCCGCGGCCCACGACTCGTACAGCGCCAGCACCTCGGCGTCGGTGTCGTAGCGCACGTAGCACCCCGAGTCGTTGGCCGTCGGGTCGAGCCCGTCGGCGCAGTACCAGAAGTGCAGCTCGACCCCGGCCGCGGACCGCAGGATCAGATACTGCCCGGGCCACTGGCCCGCCTCGAAGAGTCCCAAGGCCGAGTAGAACGCCACGGTGGCGGCGAAGTCGCTGCTCGGCAGGATCGGAATGGCGACAGCCCCCATACAACCGCCGAGAATATGACGATTGCCGGGCCCCGAAACCCGACAGGTACCGTGGGCCGGTGCGCGTCGCCCAGGTCTGCCCGTACAGCCTGACCCTGCCGGGCGGCGTGCAGGGGCAGGTCCTGGCCCTGGCCCGCTCCCTCCGGGCCCTCGGCCACGAGACGCGGGTCCTCGCCCCCTGCGACGGGCCGCCCCCGGATGCGGGCGTGACCCCCCTGGGCAAGTCCATCCCGCTGGCCAGCAACGGCTCGGTGGCCCCCATCGCCCCCGACCTGTCCTGTGCCCTGCGCACCATCCGCTCCCTGCGGGACGAGGGCTTCGACGTGGTCCACCTCCAAGAGCCCCTCTGCCCCGGGCCCACCCTCACCACCCTCCTCTTCTCCGACCGCCCCATGGTCGGCACCTTCCACCGCTCCGGCGCATCGAGGTCCTACGCCGCCCTCAACCCCGTCGTCAGCAGGCTGGCCCAGCGCCTGAAGGTCCGGGCCGCGGTGTCCAAGGACGCGCTCGCCACCGCCCAGGACGCCCTACCCGGCGGGGACTTCGAGATGCTCTTCAACGGCATCGAGGTCGAGCGCTTCGCCAAGGCCCAGCCCCACCCGTCCGACGGGCCGACCATCTTCTTCATCGGCCGCCACGAGGAGCGCAAGGGCCTCGGCGTGCTGCTCGACGCCCTGGACCGGCTGCCCCCCGAGACCCGTCTCTGGGTGGCGGGCACCGGACCGCAGACGCCCGAGCTGCAAGCCCGCACCGCAGACGACCCCCGCATCGAGTGGCTGGGCCGTATCCCCGACGAGGAGGCCGCCTCCCGCCTGCGGGGGGCCGACGTGTTCTGCGCCCCCTCCCTCCACGGCGAGAGCTTCGGCGTCGTGCTGCTGGAGGCGATGGCCGCCCAGACCCCCATCGTGGCCAGCGACCTGCCCGGCTACCGCAACGTGGCCCGCCCCGACGTGGACGCCGTCCTCGTCCCCCCCGGCGACCCGCAGGCCCTGGCCGACGGGCTGCGCCGCGTCCTGGCCGACGCCACCCTGGCCGCCGAGATGGTGGCCGCGGGGGAGGCCCGGGCCGGCCAGTTCTCCATGGACCGCCTGGCCGAGCTGTACGTCGGCCTGTACGAGCGCATCGCCTAGCCGCACACCTCGACCAGCAGCCGCGGCGGCCCGTCCAGCCTGCTCACCCGGAACCCCACCTTGTCCTTCACGCCGATGGCCCAGGTGAGGTAGCCCTCGAAGTCGCCGGTGCGCACCACCTCCACCACCTGGGCCGTGCCCCCGGGCCGCACCCGGGCCGCACCCGTGTAGGTCGGCCCCGACTTGTCGCCGTCGAAGTGGTAGCCGCTGGCGTTCTCCATGCGCACCTCGATGGCGTAGTCGCCGTCGAGGGCCACCGCCGCCCCGGAGCCGTCCTGGGTCACCGGCTTGTCTACATACCCGGCCTTGAACCCGGGCGACGTGCCGGTGAATTCGAACACCACCCGGTCGAAGCCGTCCTGGCGCCCCGTGCGCAGGTCGGTCATCTCGGCCCGGGGCGCCTGGGCCGCGGCGGTCTGGTCCTTGGTGTTGGCCGGGCAGGCAGGCCCGCCCGCGGGCGTCGACGTGCTCGAAGACGACGTGCTCGAGGTGGAAGACGACGACGACGAGCTGCTGGTCGAGCCCGCGTCGTCCAACGCGGGCTTGTCGTGCGTGCACGCACTCAAGGAGAACAGCACCGCCAGGACCGCCAGGAACCGTCGCACGTTGCGAAGGGTAGGCCCCAGGACGCGGCGAAGGGCCTCACCCGAGGGGGAGGCCCTTCGCACACAACCCCGCGTGCTAGGTCGTCAAATGAGTCTGCGGGGGAGCGGCATCTTGAACCACACGCCGAGGCCCAGTCCCAGGGCCACGAGCAGGATGCCCAGGGCGCCGAGCCGAAGGGCGTCGTCGCCCGTCTTGGGCAGGGTGCCGCCGGTGCCCGTGCCGGAGGTCGAGGGCTTGAACTCGGAGCTGCCGAGCACCTCCACGGCGTTGACCGTGGCCCCCGCCTGG
>DASYMT010000377.1:0-5207 GCA_036008925.1 Acidimicrobiales bacterium
CCCGCCCGCCCCGCCCCAGCCGGTCTGGAGGACAGAGCGCGCCGATTCGGCGCGCTATGTCCTCCAGACGGGAAAGAGCCGGCACTCAGTACAATCGAGTGCCAGGATGCTCGACGAACGCAAGGCGGCCATTCTCCGCGCCGTGGTGTCGGAGTACATCGAGACGGCCCAGCCGGTGGGGTCGCAGCATGTGGCCCGCGCCCCGGGCCTGGCCGTGTCGCCCGCCACCGTGCGCAACGAGATGGCCGTGCTCGAGCGGGAGGGCTATCTCACCCAGCCCCACACCAGCGCGGGCCGCATCCCCACCGACAAGGGCTACCGCTTCTTCGTCGACGACATCGCCGCCCCCGGCCCCCTTGACCCGGCCCAGCGCCAGCAGGTGCGGGAGTTCTTCCGGGCCACCCACGGCGAGCTGGAGCGCATGCTGGCCGACACCAGCAGGCTGCTGGCCAACCTGACCGACTACGCGGCGGTGGTGATCGGACCGCCCCACGAGGCGGCCGTCATCCGCTCGGTGCAGCTCGTCGGCCTGGCCCCCCGGGTGGCCCTGCTGGTGGCCGTGCTGTCGAACGGCGTGGTCGAGAAGCGCACGCTGGAGCTCGACGACGACGCGGGCGACGAGCGGCTGGGCGCGGCCGGGGCCCACCTGGCCGCCCACCTGACCGGCCGCACGCTGGTCGGGCCGGGCGGGGCCGTGCCCGCCACCGGGGACGCCCGCACCGACGCGCTGGTCGCGTTGGCCGCCCGCTCGCTGTCGGTGCACGAGGACGAGCCGGACCACGTCTTCGTGGGCGGCGCGTCACGCATGGCGCTGGCCTTCGACGCGGTGGAGACGGTGCGGTCGATCCTGTCCACCCTGGAGGAGCAGTACGTGGTGGTCGGGCTGCTGCAAGACGTGCTCGACCGGGGCCTGTCCGTGGCCATCGGCGCCGAGCACGGGCTGGAGACGCTGGCCGCCTGCGCGGTGGTGGTGGCGCCGTATGAGGTGGAGGGGGAGCGGGCCGGTACGATCGGCGTCTTGGGCCCCACCCGCATGAACTACCCGCAGGCCATGGCCGCGGTGGCGGTCGTGAGCCAGCGGCTCGGCAAGCGGCTGAGCGAGGGTTAGGGCGAGGGCGATCCCGGTGGCCACCGACTACTACGAGCTCCTCGGCGTGTCCCGCAGCGCGACCGAGGACGAGATCAAAAAGGCCTATCGCGGCAAGGCGCGTGAGCTGCACCCCGACGCCAACCCGGGCGACAAGGCGGCCGAGGAGCGCTTCAAGGAAGTCACCCTGGCCTACGAGACGCTGCGCGACCCCGAGCGCCGGCGCCGCTACGACATGTTCGGGCCCGAGGGCCTGCGGGGGACGGGCGCGGGCGGCGGTCCGGGCGCGGGCGGGGGCGACCCGTTCGCCGGGTTCGGCGGCTCGGGCGGGCTGGGCGACATCTTCGAGGCCTTCTTCGGCGGCGCGGGCGCCAGCCCGTTCGGCGGCGGCGGCCGGACCCGGGGCGGCCCCATCCGGGGGGCCGACGCCGAGGTGCGGGTGGTGCTCGACTTCGAGGACGCGGTGTTCGGCGCCCAGCGCGAGATCGACGTCCGGCTGCCCGTGCACTGCCCGACGTGCGAGGGCTCGGGGGCCAGCCCCGGCACGTCGCCCACCACCTGCTCGCAGTGCAGCGGGGCGGGCGAGGTACGGCGGGTGCGCCAGTCGATCCTGGGGCAGATGGTGACGTCGAGCCCGTGCCCGCGGTGCAGCGGCCTGGGCGAGGAGATCGCCAGCCCGTGCCCGGACTGCAAGGGCGACGGCCGGGTGGTGGACGAGCGGGCCCTCTTGGTCGACGTGCCCAACGGCGTGGACGACGGGGCCACGCTGCGGCTGACGGGCCGGGGCGCGGCCGGGCCTCGGGGCGGCCCGCCGGGCGACCTCTATGTCCACGTGGCCGTGCGCCCCCACACCCGCTTCCTGCGACAGGGCTACGACCTCGTCCACGAGCTGCACGTGCCGGTGACCCAGGCCGCCCTCGGCGCCCACCTCCCGTTCGAGACGCTCGACGGCACCGAGGACCTGGTGCTCCCGGCGGGCACCCAGACCGGGCGGGTGTTCCGGCTGCGGGGCCGGGGCGTGCCCCACGTCGACGGTCGGGGCCGGGGCGACCTGCTCGTGCAGACCGTGGTCGACACGCCCGCCGGGCTGAGCCGCTCGCAGGAGGACCTGCTGCGGCAGTTGGCGGGGGAGCGGGGCGAGGAGGTGGCGGCCCCCGACCAGGGCCTGTTCTCCAAGATCAAGAGCTCGTTCCGAACCTCCTGACGTCCTGCGGTTGTGCGGCCGCGAGCGGAGCGGTTGGTCGAGGATCGCCGCCTCGCACCCTTGCCCCTGACCCCGTTGGCCGCGTGTGGGCCTCAGGCCATTGCCCCAGGGCCGCGGCGCGGTTCGAGCCACGAGCCAAAGAGGATCAATGAGCGAACGGGGATCGATGACCGAACGGGCTGAGGGGTCGCAGGTGCCTCCGGCGCGCAGCCTCGGGGCTGCTGCGCCTGCAAGGAGTCCGGCGGCTGAGGCCCGGCGGGGCTCGGCCGCCCACGTCTTCGTTGACGACCTGGCCGGCCCTGTCCTCACGCTGTCCGAGGAGGACGAGCACCACCTGCTGCGGGTCCTGCGCCTGCGGGCGGGCGAGACCGTGTCGGCGTCGGACGGGGCCGGTTCGTGGCGGCTGTGCGAGCTGTCGGCCGCGGGGGGGCTGGACCCCGTGGGGGAGGTCGAGTTCGAGCCCGCGCCGTCGCCCCCGGTGGCCGTGGGGTTCGCCCTGACCAAGGGGGACAAGCCGGAGTGGACCGTCCAGAAGCTGACGGAGGTGGGGGTGGACGTGGTCATGCCCTTCACCGCGTCGCGCTCGGTGGTGCGGTGGGACCCGGACAAGGCGGCCCGCAACCACGAGCGGCTGGCCCGGGTGGCCCGGGAGGCGGCCATGCAGTCGCGCCGGGTGTGGCTGCCCGAGGTGCGGCCGGTAGCCCCGTTCGAGGCGGTTGCGGGCGGCTGGGGCGGGGCCGCTGCACTGGCAGAACCTGGAGGATCGCCGGTCTCGCTCGACTATCCGTGCGTGTTGGTCGGCCCTGAGGGAGGATGGGCGGCCGAGGAGAAAGCGGCTGTCGCGGCGAACGTCTCCCTAGGGCCCACCATTCTCCGGGCTGAGACGGCGGCCGTGGCTGCCGCGGTGCTTTTGTGTGCGCTACGTGAGGGGCGTGGGGATTTTCACCACCAGTAGTGTCTCGACACGCTGCGTGGGAATACACTTTGGCGGGGAAGGGGGTCTTTGGTGATCGAAGAGTCGATGCCGAGCAACTACGCCCAGCGCGTGGGCGAGCGGCTGCGTGCCGTCCGCAAGCAGAAGCGCCTGTCGCTGCAGGCGGTGGAGGCCGCCTCGCACCAGGAGTTCAAGGCATCGGTCCTCGGCGCCTACGAGCGGGGCGAGCGGTCCATCTCCGTGCCCCGGCTCCAGCGGCTGGCCGACTTCTACAACGTTCCCGTGGACCAGCTCCTCCCCCGGGACACGGCGGCGGCGTCGTGGGCGGGGACGTCGACCGCCACCCGGTCCGAGATCGCCAGCTCGTCGGTGGACGGGCGCATGGTGGGCGACGAGGGCCGGGTCACCATCGACCTCACCCGGCTGGAGTCGGTCACCGCCCCCGAGCGGGACCTGCTGCGGCGGTACCTCGGCATGATCCAGGTGCAGCGCCAGGACTTCAACGGGCGGATGATCACCATCCGCTCGGAGGATGTGCGGGCCATCGGCTGCCTGTTCGACATGTCGGCCGAGGGCATGCGCCGCCGCCTCGACGACCTCGGCCTGCGCCTCAACGCCTAGCCCCTTCTTCGTCCTCGTTCTTCTCGTTGCGTGCAAGTCGCGCGCGCCGCGGCTCAGCGGGCCGAGGCCGCCTGGGCGGTCAGGGCCAGGCCCTCCTCCAGCCCCACCCGGGCCCGCCAGCCGAGTTGGTGCCCGGCCCGGCTGACGTCGGCGCAGGTGTGGGGCACGTCGGCCGGACGGGCCGGGCCGTGCACCACGTCCAGCGGCCGGCCCCTGGCCTTCGCCGCCAGCGCGACCACCTCGTTCACCGTGGCGGCCTGGCCGGTGCCCACGTTCAGCACCCCGTGGGTCGACGCAGCCAAGGCCCGCAGGAACGCCTCGGCCACGTCGGCCACGTAGACGAGGTCGCGCGAGTGGGTGCCGTCGCCGTCGATGGTGAGGATGTCGTCGTGCAGCGCGCGGGGGACCAGTTGGGCGTACGGGCCTGCGGCGGGCTGGCCCGGGCCGTAGACGTTGAAGAGGCGCAGCGACAGGGTCGACAGGCCGTGCAGCTCGGCGTAGACCCGGGCGTAGTGCTCGGCCGCCAGCTTGGACACGGCGTAGGGCGAGCGCGGCTGGGGCGGCGTGTCCTCGGGGGTGGGCAGCGCCGCGGCCGAGCCGTAGACGCTGGACGACGAGGCGATCACCACCCGTTCGACCGTGCCCGCCCGCCGGGCCTGCTCCAGCACGGTGAGGGTGCCCGCCGTGTTGGCCCGGTCGGTGGCCAGCGGGTCGACGAGCGAGCGGGGGACGGCCCGGTGGGCGGCCAGGTGGGCCACCGCGCTGACGCCGTCGAGGGCGTGGGCCACGGCATCGGGGTCGGACACGTCGCCCTCGATCAGCTCGGCGGTGTCGGGGACGGCGCGCTTGTCGCCGGTGGACAGGTCGTCGAGGACGCGCACGGTGTGGCCTGCGGCCAGGGCGGCGGCGACGAGCTGGGCGCCGATGAATCCGGCGCCTCCGGTCACGAGCAACATTAGGTGAACCTAACATACGGTGTGTCCTTTGGCGTCTACGTGCACGTGCCCTTCTGCGCCCGGCGGTGCGACTACTGCGCGTTCGCCACCTGGACCGACCGGGCGCACCTCATGGCCGACTATGCCGAGGCGTGCGTGCGCGAGCTGTCCTCGGCGGCAGCGGCCGGGTTGGCGCCCGCGTCGTCGGTGTTCTTCGGCGGGGGGACGCCGTCGCTGCTGCCCGCCGAGTTGTTGGCCTCGGTGCTGGCCGCGGTGCCGGTGGTCGAGGGGGCCGAGGTGACGGTGGAGTGCAACCCGGAGACGGTGACCGCCGCGCTGGTGGCGGCGTACCGGGCCGCGGGGGTGACTCGGCTGTCGTTCGGGGTCCAGTCGATGGCGCCCCATGTGCTGGCGTCGCTGGGCCGG
>DASYMT010000378.1:0-3770 GCA_036008925.1 Acidimicrobiales bacterium
GACGAGCTGCGGCCCCTGACGGGCCTGCACGAGGACGTGCGGCACTACGTGCTCGACCAGGCTCCGGCCAAGGAGTTCCTCGACCGGCTGGACGGGCTGCTGGGCCTGCTCCTGCCCGCCTTCGTGGCCGAGGGGAAGTCCTACCTCTCCGTGGCCTTCGGCTGCACGGGCGGCCGCCACCGCTCGGTGGCCATCGCCGAGGCCGTGGCCGACCTGCTGCGGGAGCGGGGCTCCGCGCCCACCGTCATCCACCGGGATGTCGCCAAGTGAGGGCCCCGGACTGGAACCGCCCGTCCCGATCTGCTCGGATTGCCCAAACCCCCTTCCTCGACCTCAGGAGCACCTCGCGATGACCATCCGCGTCGGCATCAACGGCTTCGGCCGCATCGGGCGGAACTTCTACCGGGCCGCCACGGCCGCCGGTGCCGATGTCGAGCTGGTGGCGGTGAACGACCTCGCCCCGCCGGCCACCAACGCCCACCTGCTGAAGTACGACAGCACCCACGGGCGGCTCGGCCAGGACGTGTCGGTCACCGACGACGGGATCTCCGTGGGGGGCCACACCATCAAGGTGTTCGCCGAGCGCGACCCGAAGGCCCTGCCGTGGGGCGACCTCGGCGTCGACGTGGTGGTCGAGTCCACCGGCATCTTCACGGACCGGGACAAGGCGGCCGCCCACATCGAGGGCGGCGCTCCGCGGGTGATCATCTCGGCTCCCGCCACCGGCGCGGACGCCACCTTCGTGATCGGCGTCAACGACGACACGTTCGACCCCGCGCAGCACACGATCGTCTCCAACGCCAGCTGCACCACCAACTGCTTCGTCCCGATGATCAAGGTCCTCGACGACGCCTTCGGCGTGGAGAAGGGCCTCATGACCACGGTCCACGCCTACACGAACGACCAGAACCTGCTGGACCTCGTGCACGGCGACCTGCGCCGGGGCCGGGCCGCCGCCGTGAACATCGTGCCCGCCTCCACCGGGGCGGCCCGGGCCACCAGCCTGGTGATGGAGTCGATGAAGGGCAAGCTCGACGGCACCGCGCTGCGGGTGCCCGTGCAGGACGGCTCGATCACCGACTTCACCGGCATCCTGGGCAAGGAGGTCACCGTCGACGAGATCAACGAGGCCTTCCGGGCCGCGGCCACCACCGGGCCCCTCGCCAAGGTGCTCGTCTACAACGAGGACCCGATCGTCAGCTCCGACATCGTCGGCTCGCCCGCGAGCTGCACGTTCGACTCCCCGCTCACGATGGCCATGGGCTCCATGATCAAGGTGCTCGGCTGGTACGACAACGAGTGGGGCTACTCGAACCGCCTGGTCGACCTCGCCCTCATCGTCGGCGCCGCCAACAAGTGATGCGCCTCCCGGTCCTGGAGGACCTGCCGCCCCTCCGGGGCCAGCGGGTCCTCCTGCGAGCCGACTTCAACGTGCCCGTCCAGGACGGGAAGATCACCGACGACCTGCGCATCCGCGCCGCGCTGCCCACGATCACCTGGCTCCAGGCCCAGGGGGCGACGGTCGTCGCCTGCACGCACTTCGGTCGCCCGAAGGGCGAGCCCGACCCCCGGTACTCGGTGGCCCCCATCCGCGCCCGGCTGGCCGAGCTCGCCCCCGGCGTCGAGCTGCTCGAGAACCTGCGCTTCGACCCCGGCGAGACCGGCAACGACCCGGCCTTCGTCAAGCAGCTGGTCCACGGCTTCGACGCCTACGTCAACGACGCGTTCGGCGCGTCGCACCGGGCCCACGCCTCGATCGTCGGGCCCCCCGCCCACCTGCCCAGCGCGGCGGGCCGGCTCCTGGCCAAGGAGGTCGAGGTGCTCACCGGCCTGCGGGAGCATCCCAACCACCCGTTCGTGGCGGTGCTGGGCGGCTCGAAGGTGAGCGACAAGCTCAAGGTCATCCAGGCCCTGCTCGACGTGGCCGACGAGGTCCTCATCGGCGGGGGCATGTGCTTCACGTTCCTCAAGGCCCAGGGCCACCCGATCGGGTCGTCCCTGTGCGAGGACGACATGGTCGCCACCTGCCGGGCCCTGCTCGACGGCGGCGCCGCCATCCGGCTGCCCTCCGACGTCACCGCCCTCGGGCCCGGCGGGCAGATCGGCAAGCCCGAGGCGGGCGGGGACGTGCGCCAGATGGGCAGGTCGCTGCCCGACGGGTGGATGGGACTCGACATCGGACCGGGCTCGGCCGCCGAGTTCGGGGACGTGGTCCAGGACGCCCGCACCGTCTTCTGGAACGGCCCGATGGGCGTGTTCGAGGACCCGCGGTTCGAGGCCGGCACCCGCACCGTCGCGCAGGCGGTGGCCGACTCCCACGCGTTCACGGTCGTCGGCGGGGGCGACTCGGCCGCGGCCGTGGCCCAGTTCGGGCTGGCCGACCGCATCGACCACATCAGCACCGGCGGGGGTGCGTCGCTGGAGCTGCTCGAGCAGGGCGACCTGCCCGGCCTGGCGGCGCTACGAGACGCATGGGACGGGTGAGGACCTGATGGCCAAGGCCACGCGAAAGCCGCTGATCAGCGGGAACTGGAAGATGCACCACAACCACTTCGAGGCGCTGCAGCTCGTGCAGAAGCTCAGCTACCTCATCACCGCGGAGGACCACGACGCGGTCGAGGTGTCCGTGCACCCCCCCTTCACCGACCTGCGCACCGTGCAGACGTACTTCATGAGCGAGAAGGAGCCCATCCGGATCGTCCTGGGGGCCCAGCACTGCCACTGGGAGGACAAGGGCGCCTTCACCGGCGAGGTGGCGCCGGGCATGCTGGCCAAGCTCGACGTCCGCTACGTGATCGCCGGCCACTCCGAGCGGCGCGAGCTGTTCGGCGAGACGGACGAGCACGTGCGCCAGAAGGCGGCGGCCATCCTGAGGGCGGGGATGACCCCGATCCTCTGCTGCGGCGAGACGCTCGAGGAGCGGGAGGCGGGCCGCACCGAGTCCAAGGTCCGCGGCCAGGTCGAGGCGGGCCTGACCGGGCTGACCGCAGATCAGGTGGGCGGGCTGGTGATCGCCTACGAGCCGATCTGGGCGATCGGCACCGGCGTGACCGCCACGAGCGAGGATGCGCAAGCGGTGTGCGCCCTCGTCCGGAAGGTCGTGCGCGACAAGGTCGGCGACGCCGCGGCCGACGCGGTGCGCATCCAGTACGGCGGCTCGGTCAAGCCGACCAACGCCGCCGAGCTCATGGCCCAGCCCGACATCGACGGCGCCCTGGTGGGCGGGGCCAGCCTCGAGGCCGAGGACTTCGCCCGCATCGTGCAGTACCGCTTGTGACCCGCGCGTGACGAGTCGCTGACATCCGTCGCACGGTCCGAGGACCAGATGTAGGGTCGGCCGTGCCGCTCGGGGGGGCGTAGGAAGGCCCCAGTTTGGCGATCCCCGTTGTCCACCCAGGAGGTCCCGATCGATGAGAGTCCCGCGTCGCCGCTTTCGGCTCACCGTCCCCGCCCTCGTCGTCGCACTCGGTCTGCTTGCTGCAGCCTGTGGCGGCGATGACAGCAAGAGCAGCAACAGCTCGGGGACGACGACACCGTCCTCCGGCGCCAAGGGCGGCGAGTTCGTCGACCTGGGCACCGTCGTGGGCGACCCGCTCGAGCACATCGACCCGGCGCTCAACACGACCCTCGACGGCTTCCAGATCACCAACGCCGTCTACGACGGCCTCACCGAGCTCGACTTCACCAACCCGGACAAGCCCGAGGTCAAGGGCCTCGTGGCCCAGTCGTGGTCGTCGAACGCCGACGCGACGGTCTGGACCTTCAAGATC
>DASYMT010000379.1:0-1764 GCA_036008925.1 Acidimicrobiales bacterium
GGACCTCGACGCGGCCGATGTTCTTCATGCGCTTCTTGCCCTCCTTCTGCTTCTCCAGGAGCTTGCGCTTGCGGCTGATGTCGCCCCCGTAGCACTTGGCCAGCACGTCCTTGCGCTTGGCCTTGACCGTCTCGCGGGCGATGATGCGCCCGCCGATGGCGGCCTGGATGGGCACGTCGAAGAGCTGCCGGGGGATCAGCTCGCGCAGCTTCGAGGTCATCTTGCGGCCGTACTCCTCGGCCTTGGCCTTGTGCATGATCGTGCTGAACGCGTCGACGGGCACGTTGTTCAGCAGCACGTCGATCTTGACCAGGTTCGAGCGGTCGTAGCCCGAGGCCTCGTAGTCGAGCGACGCGTACCCCTTGGTGCGGGACTTGAGCTGGTCGAAGAAGTCGATCACCACCTCGGCCAGGGGGATGCGGTAGATCAGCTCCAGGCGCTCGGGCGAGAGGTACTCCATCTTCACCATCTCGCCCCGCCGGGTCTGGCACAGGTCCATCACGGTGCCCGTGTACTCGGTGGGCAGGAGGATGGTGCAGGTGAGGAAGGGCTCCTCCACGTAGTCGAGCTTGTGGGCCTCGGGCATCACGCTGGGGTTGTCGACCTCGATGGTCTCGCCCGTGATGAGATGGGCCAGGTACTCGACCGACGGGGCGGTGGCGATCAGGGCCAGGTCGAACTCGCGCTCCAGCCGCTCGCGCACGATCTCCATGTGCAGCAGGCCCAGGAACCCGCAGCGGAAGCCGAAGCCCAGCGCGCCCGACGTCTCGGGCTCGTAGGTGAACGACGAGTCGTTGAGCCGCAGCTTCTCCAGCGCGTCGCGCAGGTCGGCGAAGTCGTCGCCCTCCACGGGGTACAGCCCGCAAAAGACCATGGGCTTGGGCTCGCGGTAGCCGGGCAGGGGCGACGGCGACGGGCGGGAGGCCGACGTGACCGTCTCGCCCGAGCGGGCCTCGCCGACGTCCTTGATGCCCGCGATGAGATAGCCGACCTCGCCCGGGCCGAGGCTGGCGACAGGGGTGGGCGTGGGCAGGCGGAAGCCGATCTCCTCGATGTCGTGGGTCTTGCCCGTCTGCATGAAGCGGACCCGGTCGCCGGTCGACAGCACGCCGTTCACCACCCGCACGGCCGACACCACGCCGCGGTACTGGTCGTAGTACGAGTCGAAGATCAGGCTTTGCAGCGGCGCGTTCGGATCGCCCTTGGGCGGCGGGATGCGCTCGACGATGGCGTCGAGCAGGTCGGGCACCCCCTCGCCCGTCTTGGCGCTGATGCGCAGGATCTCGTGGGCCGGGATGCCCAGCACGTTCTGGATCTCGGCCGCGTACCGGTCGGGGTCGGCCGCGGGCAGGTCGATCTTGTTGAGGGCGGCCACGATCTCCAGGTCCGACTCCAGGGCCAGGAAGCAGTTGGCCAGGGTCTGGGCCTCGATGCCCTGGGCCGCGTCGACCACCAGCACCACGCCTTCGCAGGCGGCCAGGCTGCGGCTCACCTCGTAGCCGAAGTCGACGTGCCCGGGCGTGTCGATGAGCTGGATGAAGGCGTCCTTCCAGTTCACCCGCACGTTCTGGGCCTTGATGGTGATGCCCCGCTCGCGCTCGATGTCCATCGAATCGAGGTACTGGGCGCGCATGTCCCTGGCCTCCACCGCCCCCGACATCTCGAGGAAGCGGTCGGCCAAGGTGCTCTTGCCGTGGTCCACGTGGGCCACGATGCAGAAGGCGCGACGGGTCGACTGGTCGGACATGGGGACGTCCATTGTCG
>DASYMT010000380.1:0-3049 GCA_036008925.1 Acidimicrobiales bacterium
TCTTCCAGTTCGATGTTGGTCCGGACCTTGGCCATACACGTAGAGTACACGTTGCGTGTACGCTACGTGTATAGCGGGACTCAGGGCTCCCGGACGCGGGGCGACGGCAGGGGATGGGCGGCCAGGATCAGGGCCCATGACGCCAGGCCGTGCTCGCACCACCGGTCGGAGGCCACCAGGCACTCGTCGGGGCAGCGGCACACCCCGTCGGCCGTCCACTCGGCCAGCGTCTCGTCGTCGGGCGGCGCCCATCCGCTGTTGACCTCGAACCAGGCCAGGGCGTTGCGCACCGCGCCCGCGGCGTCGAGACCGGCGGCATCGGGATCCTCCACGGGCGGAAGCCTGCCAGCCCTGCACCCGGTACCTTCGAAGGCGTGGGCCATCCGACGCTCTGCGTCCACTGCCACTTCTACCAGCCGCCCCGGGAGAACCCCTGGACGGAGGAGATGCCGCGCGAGCCGACCGCCGCGCCCTTCCACGACTGGAACGCCCGCATCAACGCCGAGGCCTACCGGCCCAACGCCTACGCCCGCATCATCGACGACGCAGGCCGGGTCGAGGCCATCGTCAACAACTACGCCCACATGTCGTTCAACATGGGCGCCACCCTGCTGGCCTGGATGGAGCGCCACGCGCCCGACAGCTACGCCCGCGTGCTCGACGCCGACGCCCAGGCCCAGGGGGCCATCGCCCAGGCCTACGGCCACGTCATCCTCCCCTTGGCCAGCCCCAGGGACCAGCGCACCCAGGTCCGCTGGGGCCTGGACGACTTCGCCCACCGCTTCGGCCGCCAGCCCACCGGCATGTGGCTGCCCGAGGCCGCGGTCAACGACGAGGTGCTGGCCGTGCTGGCCGAGGAGGGTGTGCAGTTCACCGTCCTCGCCCCGAGCCAGGGCGTCGACGCCGACACGGGCGGGCCCGTCGACCCCGGCCGCCTCTACCAGTGGTGCCACCCGGGCGACCCGGCCAAGACCCTCACCGTCGTCTTCTACGACGGCGGCCTCTCCCACACCGCCGCCTTCGAGCTGAGCGGCCTGTCGAGCGACGCCTTCGTCGACCGGGTGGCCATCACGCCGGGCCCCCTGGTCACCCTCGCCACCGACGGCGAGACCTTCGGCCACCACCACCGCTGGGGCGACCGCCTGCTGGCCCACGTCCTGACCGTGGCCGCCCCCGCCCGCGGCATCGAGACCACCAACCTCAACCGCTGGGTGGCCGAGCACGCGACCGAGCCCAAGCCCACGGCCCGCATCCACGAGAGCGCCTGGTCGTGCGCCCACGGCGTGGGCCGGTGGCGGGACGACTGCGGCTGCTCCACCGGCGGCCAGCCGGGCTGGCACCAGGGCTGGCGGGCCCCGCTTCGAGAGGCCCTGGACAAGCTGCGGGACACCCTCACCGAGGTGGTCGAGCGCCGGGGCCCGGGCGTGCTCAAGGACCCGTGGGCGGCCCGGGACAAGTACCTGCCGCTGGTGATGGGCTGGCGCAGCGTGGACGACTTCGCAGGCCACCACATCGTCGGCGACCGGGTCGAGGCCCTCACCCTGTTGGAGGCCATGCGCCACGCCATGGCCATGTACACGTCGTGCGGCTGGTTCTTCAACGACCTGGCCGGCATCGAGACGGTCCAGGTGCTGCGGTACGCGGCCCGGGTCATCGACCTGCTGCACGAATTGGGCGAGGACCCGCACGAGGCCGACTTCCTCGACACCCTGGCCAAGGCCGAGAGCAACGACCCGGCCGAGGGCAACGGCCGCGACATCTGGCACCGCCACGTGCTGCCCAGCCGGGTCGACGCCGAGCGGGTAGTGGCCCACTTGGCCCTGCGCGAGCTGCTGGAGAACCGCACGGGCCCCGACCAGGTCGCGGCCTACGACGTGATGGCCCTCGACCACGACCATGCCGACCGCGGCGCCCTCGCCCTGTGCGCGGGCCGGGTCCGCCTGGCCCACCGGCGCACGGGCCGCACCACCGAGCACGTGTACGCCGCCCTCCACCTCGGCGGCCTGGAAGTGGTGGGCGCCACCCGGCCCGTCGACGACCGCCGCGACGCCGACGCCCTCGCCATCTTGCGCCAGGCCTTCGCCAAGGGCGCGTCGGTCACCACCCTCCTCCGCCTGGTCGGCGACGGCTTCGGCCCCGACGAGTTCGGCCTCGACTCCGCCCTCCCCGACGCGGCCGAGCAGATCGTGGCCAGCGCGGCCAAGTCGCTGGCCGACCGCTTCGCGGCCGCCTACGGCCGGCTGTTCGAGGACCACGAGCACACCCTCGTGGCCCTGTCCCGGTCGGGCTACCAGCTCCCGGCCGAATTGCGGGCGCCGGGCGAGCTCGCCCTGGCCCGTCGGCTGGAGGCCGAGGTGGCGGCCCAGGCGGGCTCGCTCGACCCGGCCGACTACGCCACCGCCGTGGCGGTGGCCCGCCAGGCCCGGGACAGCGGCCTGTCCATCGACACGCCCGCGGCCCGGGCCATGATCGCCCGCCTGCTGCACCAGGCCGTGTCCGCGGCAGTGGCCGACCCCGGCCATGAGGACGCGGCCGACGCGGCGCTGGCCGTGCTTGAGGTGTCGGGCGAGCTGGGCCTCAGCCTCGACGTGGAGCGGGCGCAAGAACTGGTCTCCGACGTTCTGGCGGGCGGCCGGGCCACCCCCGCCCTGGAACGCCTGGCCCACGCCCTGCACCTGAAGACCTAACCTGCCGGTCCCAATGGGCCGGGGGCGCTGGGTGCTGCCGGCGGCTGCCGCCGTGGTCGCCGCCGCCGTGTACGGGGTCTACCTCTACCGGGCCCTCCCGCCGCCCGCGGGCGACGAGCCGCACTACGTCCTTGCCGCCCGCAGCCTGGTGGAGGACCACGACGTCGACCTGCGCAACGACTACGCCGACGTGCGGCGCTGGGGCCCCGTCTACCCGGCGCACGACCGGCTCGACCACAGCGTGGCCGCCTTCGACTACCGGGGTGACGGGACGCTCCGGTCGGTGCACAACGTGGGCCTCTCCGTCCTCCTGGCCCCGAGCCAGGCCCTGCACCCGGGCCACCGCAGCGCCCAGGCCGCCA
>DASYMT010000381.1:0-6699 GCA_036008925.1 Acidimicrobiales bacterium
AGACGGCGTCGACCTTCGATGGTGAGGGGAGCGTTACGGTGCACTTCGAGCCTCCAGGGTGAGTGGGTGCGGTAGCAGCTCCACACTCGCCCGGAGGCTCAACTCATTCGAGGACCGTCAACAACGTCCGTGGCCATTACACCTAGCCCTGGATCGGTGCGCCCGCCTCGGCCTCGTCGAGGCCCTGCTGCAGCGTGTTCCACGACAGCGTGGCGCACTTGATCCGCACCGGGAACTTCACCACGCCCTGGAGGGCTTCGAGGTCTCCCAGCTTCACGCCCGGCTCGGCCGCCGCCTCGTCCTCCGAGCCGTCGCCGTCGGACGCGTCGGTGCCGTCGGCCCCGTCGAGCCGGTGCTCGTGGATGGACATCATCCCCTTGAACGCCCGGATGAGGGCCCTGGCCTCGTCCACCGACCTGCCTTTCACGGCCGAGCTCATCATCGACGCCGACGACTGGCTGATCGAGCAGCCCTGGCCGCCGATGCGCAGGTCGGCCACCCGGCCGTCCTCCACGTCGATGAACACCACGATCTCGTCGCCGCACAGGGGGTTGAACCCCTCCACCCGGCGGGCGGGCGGGGTGGGCAGCTCGCCCCGGTTCCGGGGGTTGCGGTAGTGGTCGAGGATGATCTCGCGGTAGAGGTCTTCAAGGCCCGGCATGGCAGCGTCCGATCCTAGGAGAAGAGTTCCGACGTGGCTTCGAGGGCGTCGCCCAGCGCGTCCACGTCGGCCTCGTCGTTGTAGACGTAGAAGGAGGCCCGGGCGGTCGCCCCGATGCCCAGCCGCCGCATCAAGGGCTTGGCGCAGTGGTGGCCCGCCCGCACGCACACGCCCCACTCGTCGAGCACCTGGGAGACGTCGTGGGGGTGGATGCCCTTGAACGAGAAGGACAGCACGCCGCCCCGGCCCGCGGGCTCGGACGGGCCGTACAGGGTGATCTCGTCCCCGAAGCGCCCCTTCAGACTGCGCATGGCGTAGCCGGTCAGCTCCACCTCGTGGGCCCGCACCGACTCCATGCCCAGCCGGTTGAGGTAGTCGATGGCGGCGCCCAGCCCCACGGCCTCGGCGATGGGCGGGGTGCCCGCCTCGAACTTCCACGGGATCTCGTTGGGGGTGAAGCCGTCGAGGCGCACGTCGCGGATCATCTCGCCCCCGCCCATGAACGGCGGCATGGCCTCCATCAGGTCCTCCCGGCCCCACAGCACGCCGATGCCCGTGGGGCCCAGCATCTTGTGGCCGGTGAAGCCGAACAGGTCGGCGCCCAGTGCCTGCACGTCGGTGGCCAGGTGGGGCACGTACTGGGCCCCGTCGACCAGCACCACCGCGCCCGCCGCGTGCCCGGCGTCGGCGATGCGCCGCACCGGCGTCAGCGTCCCCAGCACGTTCGACATGGCGGTGACGCCCACCAGCTTCACCCCGTCGACCAGCCGCTCCAGGTCGGTGAGGTCGAGCTGCCCGTCCTCGCCCAAAGGCAGGTAGCGCAGCTCGATGCCCAACTGCTCCTTGAGCATGAGCCAGGGGACGAGGTTGGCGTGGTGCTCCATCTCGGTCAGCAACACGGCGTCGCCCGCCCGCAGGTTGGCCCGGCCCCACGCGTTGGCCACCAGGTTGATGGCCTCGGTCACGTTCTTGGTGAAGACCACCCCGCGGTCGGACGGCGCCCCGATGAAGCGGGCGACCTTGCCCCGGGCCTCCTCGTAGAGGCGGGTGGCCTCCTCGGCGATGGCGTACACGCCCCGGTGGACGTTGGCGTGGGTGGTCTCGTAGTAGGCCTGCATGGCGTCGAGGACGGCCGCGGGCTTCTGCGACGAAGCGGCGGAGTCGAGGAACACCAGCCGCCTGCCCCGCACCTGGCGGTCGAGGATGGCGAAGTCCTTTTTGACTGCGGTCACGTCCAGGGTGTCGGTCATCGCCATGCCTCGTACCCCTCGGCCTCCAGGCGCCGGGCCAGCTCGGGGCCGCCGCTGTCGACGATGCGGCCGTCGACCAGGATGTGGACCCGGTCGGGCGTCAGCTCGTCGAGGATGCGCTGGTAGTGGGTGATGAGGAGCACGCCCATGTTGGGCCGCTCGGCCTGCACGGACCGCACCCCTTGGGCCACGATGCGCAGGGCGTCAATGTCGAGGCCCGAGTCCGTCTCGTCGAGCACCGCCATGTCGGGCTCCAGGATGGCCATCTGGAGGATCTCGTTGCGCTTCTTCTCGCCGCCGGAGAAGCCCTCGTTGAGGTAGCGGTCGCCGAACGAGGGGTCCATGTCGAGCTTCTTCATCCACTCGATGATGGCCATGCGGGTCTCCAGCACGGACAGGTCGTCCATGCCCTTGCGGGCGCCCAGGGCCTGGCGCAGGAACTGCACCACGGGCACGCCCGCGATCTCCTCCGGATACTGGAAGGCGAGGAACAGCCCCGCTTTGCCCCGCACGTCGGTGGGCCAGTCGGTGATGTCCTCGCCCTTGAAGCGGATGCGCCCGGCCGTGACCTGGTAGTCGGAGTTGCCCAGGATGGTGTTGGCCAGGGTCGACTTGCCCGACCCGTTGGGCCCCATGAGGGCGTGGACCTCGCCGGGCTGGACGGTCAGGTCGACGCCGCGGAGGATCTCGGTGCCCTCCACGCACACGTGGAGGCCCTCGATCTGGAAGACGGGGGTGGTCACGCCGACCAGTCTATTTCCCCTACCGCCGTAGGAGAAATGGCGCAGGGGGTAGGTTGCGCGGGTGGCGGACCCCTGGAACTTCAGCGGCGAAAGCGCCCCGCTCGGCCAGCCGGGGGGCACGGTGACGCTGGTGGAGGGGTCGGCCTTTTGCATCTCGGGGCGCTCCGGCGACATCTCGGCCGGGTCGCCCCAGGGCGTGTTCTTCCGGGATACCCGGTTCCTGTCCCGCTTCGAGGTGCGGGTGAACGGCCAGCAGCCCGAGCCGCTGGCGTCGACCCCCACCGACCCGTTCAGCGCCCTGTTCGCCTCCCGCACCCGGCCCCGCCCGGGCCGGGCCGACAGCACCTTGATGGTGTTCCGATCGCGGTACCTGGGGCGGGGGATGCGCGAGGACATCACCGTGCGCAACTTCGGCGACGAGCCCGCCTACTGCTCCATCGAGCTGGTGGTGGAGGCCGACTTCGCCGACCTGTTCGAGGTCAAGGAGGACCGGGTCACCCTGGAAGGGGAGCGGCTGTCCGAGGCGGTGGGGGACGGGCTCGTCTTCCGCTACCGGCGGGGCACGCTGCGGCGGGGGGCCCGCCTGGCGTTCGGGGCCAAGCCCACCCAGTTGACCAGCGACGCGGCCGTGTACGAGGTCATCGTCCCCGCCCGCGGGAGCTGGTCGACCTGCGTGCAACTCATCCCCATCATCGAGGGCGAGGAGATCGAGCCCCGGTACAAGTGCGGCGAGCCGGTGGAGCGGGCCACCCCGGTGGAGCGGCTGGCCAAGTGGCGGCGCAACCTGCCCATGGTCGACACCGACCACGAGGGCCTGCGCAAGGTCCTGGCCCGCAGCGCCGAGGACCTGGGCGCGCTGCGCATCTTCGACCCCGAGTTCCCCGAGCGGGCGGTGGTGGCCGCGGGCGCACCGTGGTTCATGACCCTGTTCGGGCGGGACTCGCTGCTCACGTCCTGGTTCGCCCTGCTGGTCGACCCCGACCTGGCGCTGGGCGTGCTCCAGACGCTGGCCCGGTTCCAGGGCCAGAAGGTCGACCCCCGCAACGACGAGGAGCCCGGCCGCATCCTGCACGAGATGCGCTTCGGCGACGCCGCCTCGCTGTCGTTGGGCGGCGGCCGCATCTACTACGGCTCGGCCGACTCCACCCCCTTGTTCGTCATGCTGCTGGGCGAGCTGCGCCGGTGGGGGCTGGCCTCCGAGGTGGTCGACTCGCTGCTGCCCCACGCCGACCGGGCCATGGCGTGGATCGACGAGTACGGCGACAAGAACGGCGACGGGTACGTGGAGTACCAGCGGGGCTCCGACCGGGGGCTGGCCAACCAGGGCTGGAAGGACTCGTGGGACGGCATCCGCTTCGCCGACGGCGAGGTGGCCAGGGCGCCCATCTCGCTTTGCGAGGTGCAGGCCTATGTGTACGGCGCGTACCTGGCCCGCATGCACTTCGCCTGGGAGGTGGGCGACGAGGCGGTGGCCGCCCGCTACAGCGAGAAGGCCATGTCGCTCAAGGAGCGGTTCAACCGGGACTTCTGGCTGGAGGACCGAGGCTGGTTCGCGGTGGGGCTTGACGGACAGGGCCGCAAGATCGACTCGCTGGCCTCCAACATGGGGCACTGCCTGTGGACCGGCATCGTCGACGAGGACAAGGCGGCGCGGGTGGCGTCGCGGCTGCTGTCCGACGAGATGTTCAGCGGGTGGGGGGTGCGCACGCTGGCGTCGTCGATGGGCGGCTACAACCCGATCTCCTACCACTGCGGCTCGGTGTGGCCGCACGACAACGCGGTGGTGGCCGCAGGCCTCATGCGGTACGGGTTCGTGGACGCGGCCCACCGGGTGGTCCTGGCCCAGCTCGACGCCGCGCTGTCGCAGGGGGCCCGGCTGCCCGAGCTGTTCTCCGGGCTCGACCGGGCCGAGTTCCCGACCGTGGTCTCGTACCCCACCTCCTGCTCGCCCCAGGCGTGGGCCGCCGCCGCGCCGCTGCTGTTCCTACGCACGCTTTTGCGGCTCGACCCGTGGATGCCGCACGGGAAGGTGTGGCTGTCGCCCGTGCTGCCCGAGGGGATCGGCCGGCTGCGGGTGGAGCGGATCCCGCTGATGGGCGGGAGGGTGTCGGTGGAGGTGTCGGACGGCAACGTGAAGATCGAGGGCCTCCCGCCCGAGTTCGAGGTCGTCACCGAGCCCCGCCACCCCCTCTCCGCGCTGTAAAGAGAAACCTCAGATCGCAATCCGGCCATTTCTGGCCGGATTTCACCTCAGCGTTTCAGGTGTACGGGGTTGGGGCGGCGTTGTTCGGTGGCGGGCATCGGCGTGGAGGTGCGCGGCCAGGTGATCGGCCGGGGGAGGCCGGGGTACGTGCTGTGGGCCAGGCCGCACGGTTGTGGCGCCAGGGGCGTTGGGCGCCCTTGGGCCCGCAACGGAAACCCGTTGGCGCGCCGGGCGGGCGGGCGGCGAAGCTCACGGCCATGGGGAATCTGGCCGACGACACCGTGGTCGAGGGCGGCGACGGCCGCTACCAGGCCACGCTGTCGGCGGACTGGAACATCTGGGGCCCCAATGGCGGGTATCTGGCCGCGATCGCGCTGCGGGCCGCGGGGGCGCACAGCCCGCAGCCCCGGCCCGCCAGCCTGCTGTGCCACTTCGTCGGGGTGGCCGAGTTCGCCCCGGTCGACCTGGCCGTCACCACCCTGCGCTCGGCCAAGCGGGCCGAGTCGGTGCGGGTGTCGATGACGCAACAGGGCCAGCCTGTGCTCGAGGCCCTGGTGTGGACGGTGGCCGACGACCTGGCCGGCATCGTCCACGACGCCGCCCCCGCCCCCGGCGTCCCCGCCTACGACGACCTGCGCCCGGCCGACGAGCTGCGCCCGCCCGAGGCGCCCCGGTTCGCCTTCTGGGACAACATCGAGCAGCGCGCGGTCGACTACGTCGTGGACTGGGACAACCGGGTTGCGGCCGAGCCCGAGTTCATGGGCTGGCTGCGGTTCCGGCCCCAGGCCACATTCGAGGACCCGTACGTCGACGCCGCCCGCCTGGCCATCGTGGTCGACACGCTCCAATGGCCCGCCGCGGCCCGGGGGCACGACGGGTCGATGGACTTCGTCGCTCCCAGCCTCGACCTGGCCTGCCTGTTCCACCGCCCGCCCGCGGACGAGCCCTGGCTGCTGGTGCGGGCCACCTCGCCCGCGGCCGACGGCGGGCTGGTGGGCGGGACGGCCTGCGTGTGGGACGCCGCGGGCCGGCTCCTGGCGTCTGGCAGCCAGCAGATGCTCTGCCGCCCCGCCGCCCCCGCCCACCGCCCCCGCTAACTTCAGGCACCCGCTGAGCCGGCCGCCCGACAGACCCCCGCCTGACCGCCAGCCCCCGCCCGCCAGACCCCGGCCCGCCCGCCGCCAGCCCCCGCCCGCCAGACCCAGGTCCGCTGAGCCGCCCGGCCGCCCTGCCCACCGCCCGCCCGACCAAGGACCCCCTGAGCCCCCCGCCCGGCCCGGCCAACCCCCCGCCGCCCGGCCAACGCCGGCCCCGCTGAGCCGCCCGCCCGGCGAACGCCCGGCCAACCCCCGGCCGGCTCAGGGGGAAGAGGCGTCGCGCAGGGACTCCTTCCAGGTGCGGAAGCGGTCGTAGGTGCGGCCGTCGGGGCCGACGCCGGAGCCGGAGCCGTCGGGGAAGAGCCGGAAGGTGTATTGCTCGTCCAGCCGGTCGGCCCGGAGGGCCATGTACCGGGCGTCGCCGCCGGTGGCCGGACCCGCCCGCCACAACAGCCACACCGCCCCCGAGGGCGAAGGCCCGATGCGGCGCTTGTAGTCGACCCGCTCGTGCCCCAGGTCCGCCCCCAGGGCCAACAGCTCGGCGGGCGCCTCCCGCCAGGCGGTGGCGGGGATGGTGCGGTCGCGCACCGGCGTGTCGGGCAGCTCGGCGGTCGATAAGGCGGTGTCGTCCACCGGCCGCTTGTCGTAGGGGAGGGCGGCCCCCCGCTCGCCCCCCGGCCCAGGCCCCGGCCCCGGCTCGCCCCCCCGCCCCGGCACGCGCCCCCGCACGCCCCCCCGCCCCGGC
>DASYMT010000382.1:0-8353 GCA_036008925.1 Acidimicrobiales bacterium
AGAGGACACGCGGAAAACTATCGCGTTGGCGTTGCTTGCTTTGCTCGCTTTGCTCGTGGTTACCGCAATACTCACTATTTTCCGGACAACTGTGAGCGAAGCCAGAATCAAAGATCTCTTCGGCCTAATCTTCGGGCCAATCGTCGGCCTTGTCGGCACTGTCATTGGATTCTACTTCGGGTCTCAAACCGCCAAACAAGCAGAGGGCGCGTAACCTGCTCAACGAACGTCGTGGTCCGACGCCACCTTACGCCCATAAACTTGCACAAGGCCACCCCAGCAGATCTCACAATCGGGCTTGGAGTTATCCACAGCAATCTTGTTCCGATCATTGTTGGCATCGGACAAAGCGGCAATTACTCTCGTTCAGTTGAGGGCCGGATCGAGCACTTCCGCGTTCCTCGGGCGAGTTCACTACCAAAGTCTCGGTTGAAATCTCGCCCACCCGGCCCTGGGCACTTACAGGTGTGCGTACACAGACAAGCGGAGTGGGCGTAACAGGACTCGAACCTGTGACCTCTGCCGTGTGAAGGCAGCGCTCTAACCAACTGAGCCATACGCCCGCGGGGCAATCACACTAGCGGCTGCCACGACCGCCTCGGCCCCCCGAGGCCCGAGCAGCGACGACGCCGTGAGCCCCCCGCCGGGCGCGGGGGCTTGGAGGGGCGCCCGCAGGGTCGAGAGGAGGCCGAACGGGTGCCGGGCCGGGCTGACGACCATGCGCATGCCGGTCATCACGCCGCCGGGATGCCCGCCTTCGGCCCATGACAGCGGGTCGCCTTCGGGAGCGTGCACGACTGCCCGCCCAAGGCCCAGCCAGCCTCGCACCCGCCGGGGCACAACTACCACCCCATCCGACCGACGCTGCACAGAGCGTCCCGGCACCATGGCCGGCACCCGCCAACGGTGGGCACGCCCTTCGACGACCACGCCCCGGTCGAGCCAGGTGAGCCGCCGCGCCTGCCCGTCGACTTCCCACACCATCGCCCCCAGTTCGGCAGGCACGCCCCAGTTCATCTTGTAGTCGACCCGGCTGTCCGGCGTGGCGACAACGCACGTTGTCACGCAGAACCCCGGCCGAAGCCCGATGCGGGCGGGCTCCCCCACCGACAGCTCGAGGAAGGGCCCCACCGGCGAGTCGGCGTACGAGAGGGCGACGACAACCGCGGGCCCGGGCAGGGGGGCGACGCCGACCGGCAGCCGAGTGCGTCGACCGGGCCGCCGCGCAACCCAGGCGACGACGAGCTCGCCGGAGAGGTGCCACGGGGGGTGGGCCACGCCGCCGAGGATACGTTCAGCGGGGGGACCGGCTCGTCAGGCGGGGCCACCTCACCCGATGGGGAGTGGCGGGTTAGAAGCCGGGGAGGCGGAAGGGCCGCCCGCCGGCCAGGGCGTTGACCACCCCGACCAACGCCATCACGCCCAACAACAACAGCCCGCCCGACGCGGCGGTCAGCGCCCCGAGCTGGCGGGGGTTGAACGCCTTGCTCAGCCCGGCCGTGTCGTATTGATAGGCGCTGCCGGCCGACGAGCCCGAGCCAGAGCCGGACCCGGACCGCACGGGCGCGGCAACAGCGCTCACCGAGCCGCTGGCCGACGAGAAGTCCGTCACCGAGCCCGACCCTGCGGCTGCCCCCGCGGCTGCGGCCGAGAGCGTCGAGCCGCCGTCAGCCGAGCTGAAGTCGCCGCCCGGCACCGACCCGGCACCCGCACCAGACCCGCCCGCCGAGCCGTCTCCGAACGAGAAGCTGAGGTCGTTCACCGCCTGCTGCACGCTGATCTTGCCGAACGAGAACTCCTCGCGGTTGCCCAGTGCGGGCACGCAGCCGGGCACGCCGGACGGCGGGTCGGACGGGAAGCACAGCGGGATGGGCGCCTGGGTGTGCAGGTCGGTGAACTTGATCTGCAGCCCCGAGCACCCGGACACGAACTTGCCCTCGTCCACCTGGGCCACGTCGGTCTCCGCGGGGGCGATGATCTCCACCTTGTACCCCGACTGCTTGGCCACCTGGTCGAGCTGGGCCTGCAACTGCGGATTGGCCAGGTCCCTGAGGTTGGTGGAGAAGCCCTGCCCGTTCACCGACAACCCGGAGAAGGTGCACGACGCGCCCGACTTCTTCACGTCCACGCCGTCGATGCTCGACACCACGGTCGACGACGACTTCACGCTGTCGATCTTGATGGCCCCGCCCAGGATCTCGATGCCCTGCACGTTGGAGTAGCCGGTCGACTGCACGATGCCGGCCCCGACGGGCCGCACATCCGAGTGCGACTCGCTCCCCCGCACGGCCAGCACGCCGGGCACGTCGAAGCCTGCGGCCCGGGAGAACCCGGTCGACCGGTACTCCGGCGCCACCGCCTCGGCCCACGCCGACATGGGCACGAAGTCGTTGCCCTTGCACACCTGGTCGGCCCCGGCCCCGTTCGTGGGGGGCGACCCCGGCCCGTCCTTGGTGATGATGCACTTGTACACCCGCTCCTGCGACGTGCCGCTCCCCTCTGGCGGCGGCGGGTACAGCGCCTCGGCATAGCCGGGGAAGCCCTTGGCCTCGTGCAGCCCGGTGTTGGGCGGCTCGCCCTTGTAGGGGCTGCCGTCCTTGTAGACCCACTGCCCTGACAGGAAGCACGGCGCGTTGTTGGTGGCACAGGCGGGCGGGGCCCACAGCACGGCGTAGGCGATGGTGCCCAGGTTCAGGTTGGCGCCCCGGGCGGTCATCGAGAAGTTGACCGAGCCCTCCCCGTAGTCGTCCCGGTCGAGGGTGGAGTAGGCGTACGCGGTGCCGGGGTCGACCAGCAGGGAGACGGCGCCGTTGCCAACGGTGACGGCCTGGGTCTCGACCGCCCCGTGCATCGACTGGGGCAGGTCGGCGGCCGCCACCGCGCCCGCGCCCGACGACCCGAGTCCGAGGAGCGCGGAGGCGCCGACAACAAGGGCCGCCAGGCCCACTCGGGCCCGCGTCGTGAGGCTGCGTCGCATGAAGTCCCCTCGTGGTGAAACGGATGACGAAGCGGACGAACTGGCAGGTGTGTTCGTTGTCACACGGTACATGTCCTGCCGCTGTACGCAAGCAGCCCAAACCGTCCCCAAAACGGGCGATTCATACAATCCAGATGAAGGAAGGAATTCGCAGCGTCTGTGCCGAATGTGACACCCGCCACACTCGCGCGAACACGGTGGGGGGTCACACCGAACGATGTACTGGGCGCAACTTTTCGTGGCTGGGGCTTTCGTCGGCGCGGTCTACGCGCTGTACGGCCTCGGCATCACGATGGTCTACAAGGCCACGCGCGTCCCGAACTTCGCCCACGGCGCCATCGGCACGGTCGGCGCCTTCGTCTTCTACAAGACGTGGAAGGGCTCCCAGCCCCGCCTTCAGGTCAAGCACCTCCACTTCCAGATCCCCTTCGCCCCGGCCAAGGAGTGGTGGTCGCACTGGGACCCCACGCCGCCCCGCCTCCCCCTGCTCGGCGCCCTGCTGCTCGCCATCGCGGTCAGCATCCTGCTCGGCGTCGTTATCGAGCGGGTCTTCATGCGCTACATGGTGGGCGCCTCCACCATCGGCCTCATCGTGGCCACCGTCGGCCTCTTCATCCTCATCACCGGCCTGGCCATCGACCTGTTCAACCAGCAGAGCGAGCAGGTCCCGTCGATCATCCCCGAGCACGTCTACAAGCTGGGCGGCCTCCGCTTCTTCAGCAGCGACCTCATCGTGGCCGTCATCGCCCTCGGCCTGGCCGTCGCGCTGGGCGCGTTCTTCCGCTACACCGGGCTCGGCATCGCCATCCGGGCCACGGCCGACTCCCGGGAGACGGCCCGGCTGCTCGGCATCAACGCCAACCGGGTGGCCCAGTTCTCGTGGGCCACCGGCTCGGCCCTCGCCACCCTCTCGGCCATCCTCATCATCAGCCGGGGCAACGGGAACCTCGACTTCACCGCCCTCACCCTGCTGATCCTGCCGGGCTTCACCGCGGCCATGTTCGGCGGGTTCATCAGCCTGGTCGGCACCTTCCTCGGCGGCCTGGCCCTGGGCGTGGCGGAGGCCCTCTTCATCGGCATCCGCTGGCCCGACGGCTTCTTCCGCGACATCTTCAGCTCGGCAGGCGTCCCCCAGTTCGTGTCGTTCATGGTCGTGGTGCTGGTGCTGATGACCCGGCCCAAGTTCATCTTCAAGGGCGTGCGGGTGGACGAGGACTCGGGCGTGGGCTTCGGACGGGCCGCATCGGGCCTCCAGCCCGAGGACCGGGTGCGCCGGGCCCTCGACCGCCGGGGCGCCCTCACCCTCCTGCTCCGGGACTGGACGACGGGCCGGTGGGTGCTGGCCACCGGTGTTGCGATCGCCGCCCTCGCCACCCCGATCTTCACCGTCTCCTACTGGTCGACGGTGTTCGGCTCCGCCGTGTTCTTCGCCCTCATCGCCCTGTCGATCGTCGTGCTCACCGGCTGGACGGGCCAGATCTCGCTGGCCGCCCTCGCCTTCGCGGGCGCAGGCGCGTTCGGCTCGGCCCTGCTGTCCACCCAAGCCCACCTGCCGCCTTACATCGTGATGCCCCTGTGCGGCCTCATCGGCGTGCCCCTCGCCGTGCTCATCGGCGTCCCCGCCCTGCGGCTGCGGGGCTTCTTCCTCGCCCTCGCCACCCTCGCCTTCATGGTGGCCTGCGAGAGCTGGCTGTTCACCCAGCCCGCGCTCACCACCCGCAACGACGTCGACCGCAGCTTCATGCGCGTGGACCTCAGCCAGCCCGCCTACTACCTCTCCATCTTCTTCTGCCTGCTCGTGTTCCTCGGCGTGCGCAACCTGGGCAAGACCCGCATCGCCCGGGCCTTCCACGCCATCCGCGACTCGGAGAACACCGCCGTCTCCATGGGCATCGACCCGGTGAAGTACAAGCTGCTGGCCTTCGCCCTGTCCGGCTTCATCGCCGGCATTGCGGGCGGGTCGTTCGGCTACATGAACCTCAAGGTGGTGTCGGGCAGCTTCACCTTCTTCCTCTCGCTGACCTTCATCACCTACGCGGTGATCGCGGGAGTGGCCCTCCAGTCGGGCGCCTTCGTGGTGCCCATCCTGTTCGTGATCATCCCCACCATCACGGCCCGCACCACGACCGGCACCAACCAGTCGCTTTTCATCCTGGCCGGCTACCTCGCCGTGCGGGCCGTCATCGACTACCCCAACGGCGTGGCCGGCTTCTGGACCCGCCTGCTTCGCCCCTTCTCGCCGAGCGAGCGCGTCGCCTGGACGACCGACCAGGCCGCGGCAGGCCCGGCCCCCGAGGCCGCGGCCGCATCGGCTGAGGCCGACGAGCCCGAGCTGTTCGTGCACGCGGCAGAGGAGCTGGAGGTGGCCCGTGTCTAACCGCACCCGCCGCACCGAGCCGCTGCGGGCCGCCCCGGACGCCGGGCCCGAGGCCGCGCCCGAGGCCGCACGGCAAGAGCCCCAGGAGCACTACTTCGAGGTGGCCTCCATCTCCTTGCGCTTCGGCGGGCTCCAAGTCCTCGACGACGTGAACTTCCACGTCGACAAGGGCGAGATCGTCGGCCTGATCGGCCCCAACGGCGCAGGCAAGACCACCCTCTTCGACGTCATCAGCGGGTTCCACCGTCCGGCGGGCGGCCACATCTGGTTCAAGGGCGTCGACCTGGTCGAGGAGCGCCCGTTCCGACGGGCCTGGCTGGGCCTGGGCCGCACCTTCCAGACGGCCCGCCTGTTCCAGAACGAGACGGTGCTCGACGCGGTGAAGACGGCCTGCCACCGGCGCATGGGGGGCGGTGCGGTGAAGGGCCTCGTCCAGGGAATGCTCGGCTCGCCCAAGTCCATGAAGGCCGAGGCCGAGGTCGACCGCCGGGCCCGCGAGATCGTCGACCGGCTGGGCCTGGGCGACTACGCGCCCAAGATGTGCTCCGAGCTGTCGTACGGCACGCTGCGCCTCACCGAGCTGGCCACCATCCTTGCCATGGAGCCCGAGCTGGTGCTGCTCGACGAGCCCTCCTCCGGCATCGCCCAGCGCGAGACCGAGGCCCTCGGCCCGCTGCTGCTGGAGCTGCGCGAGGAGCTGGGCGCCACGTTCCTCCTCATCGAGCACGACATGCCGTTGATCATGGGCATCTCCGACCGCATCGTCGCCTTGGCCGCCGGGCACGTCCTGGCCGAGGGCAGGCCCGAAGAGGTGCAGGCCAACGACCAGGTGGTCGAGGCCTACCTGGGCGGGCGCGTCGACCTTGAGGAGGTCGTGGCGTGACGGCGAGCGAGCGCGACGACCTCCTCCTGGACATCCAGGGGCTGCGGGCCTCGTACGGCGCGGTCGAAGTCCTCCGGGGCATCGACTTCACGGTGGCCCGGGGCGAGATCGTGGCCCTCCTGGGCACCAACGGCGCGGGCAAGTCCACCATCTTGCGCTGCATCTCCGGGCTGCTGCGCCCGGACGCAGGGAAGATCCTCTTCGACGGCCGCGACGTGGCCGGCGTCCCCACCGAGGAGACCGTGCAGCTCGGCATCACCCAGGTCCCCGGCGGCCGCGGCCTGCTGCCCAACCTGACCGTCGAGGAGAACCTGCGGATGGGCGCCTATCCCATCCGCCGCAACCGCAAGGCGGTCAAGGCCGGGTACGACATGGTCTATGAGACCTTCCCCCGCCTCAGCGAGCGCAGACGCCAGCTCGCCGGCCTCATGTCCGGCGGCGAGGCCCAGATGCTGGCCATCGGCCGGGCCCTCATGCTCCAGCCCAAGCTGATGATGATCGACGAGCTGTCTCTCGGGCTCGCCCCCCTCATCGTCCAGCACCTGGTGGAGATCGTGAAGGACATCAATGCAGGCGGCGTGTCGATGATCCTGGTCGAGCAGTCGGCCAACCTGGCCCTGTCGATCACGGACCACGCCTACTTCATCGAGAAGGGACAGATCCGCTTCGACGGCTCCTCCAAGGAGCTGCTCGGGCGCGACGACTTGCTGCGGTCCGTCTTCCTGGCCGCCGCGCACTGAAACGTACGAAAGAGGGTTTGCCATGTCCGACGTGACGCAAGTAGTGGTGCGCAAGGTGCTGGCGATCGTGGCCGCGGCCATGGTCATCACCACGTTGAGCGCCATCTCCATCGTCCGGGCCGACCAGCGCGACGGCAACGTGGCCGTCGGCGGCAACGGCGGCCAGACCGGCCAGGGATCGGGGTCGCAAGGCGGCTCTGAGGGCAACGGCACCTTCACCGGCGACGGCGGCTCAAGCCAGGGCGCCAACAGCCTGGGCGGCGGGACCGGGCCGGGCGGCGCAGGCGGCGCCACCGGCGGCGGGACCGGGCCGGGCGCGGCAGTCAACCGGGCAGGCGGCGGGACGGGCACGGCGGCCGCCACCGGAGACCCCCGGCTTCTCCCCCACAAGGGCACCGACTGCCCCGACTACAACCCCAACGTGGGCGTGTTCTGCGACCACTTCCTGGTGGGCGGCACCACCGTGCTGTCGGGCCCGCTGGCCGTCTACGGCGACCAGGGCATCAAGGGCGGCCTGGCCTGGATCACCTACTTCAACTCGACCATCGCGCCGCGGGAGAAGCTGCGCACGGCCAAGCTCATCTGGTACGACGACAACCTCGACCCCAACAAGACGCTCCAGTACGTGCAGCGCCTCAACGAGGTCGACCACGTCCTGTACCTCGGCGGCATCACCTCGCCCGAGTCGGCCTCCCGGTACCTCGACTCGGCCAAGATGCCGATGATCGGCGACATCGGCCTGTCGCCCAAGTCGTATACGAACCGCTACATCTTCGCCACCGCCCCGTCGGAGCAGACCCGGAACCCCATCCGCATCAAGACGGCCAAGCAGCGCTTCGGCATCACGTCGTTCTCGGTCATCCAGGACGTGCTGCCGTCGGTGGACACCACGCCGGTCAAGGCGTCGTGGGACAACGCGGCCAAGACCTACGACTTGAAGAAGATCGAGTACGTGGAGATCCCCTCCACGGCGAGCGACTGCTCGTCGCAGTTCGCCAAGGTCATCTCCACCAGCCCCAAGCCCGACTACATCATCATGCCCACGGCCAGCGCCGTGCTGTTGGCCTGCCTGCGGGAGGCCCGCAAGTTCTCGGTGTCGCCCAAGTCGTCCAGCTCGCCGTGGCTGAAGGGCTGGAGCGGCGGGTCGAACCTCCAGCTCGAGGTGGACAACTGCAAGCCGCTGTGTGAGGGCATGCTGTCCATCGGGACCGTGTTCAACGACCCCCGCACGTCACAGACCGAGCAGATGAAGACCTATCGGCAGAACATGGCCAAGTACGCGCCGAACGTCGACACCACCGGCTTCATCGCCATCAACTACTACCACGCGGGCTATGTCTTCTATTCGATGGTGAAGCAGAAGGGCATCCAGAACG
>DASYMT010000383.1:0-4368 GCA_036008925.1 Acidimicrobiales bacterium
TGGAGCGCCCCGGGCAGCAATCCGGCCTCGGTCAACACCTGGAAGCCGTTGCAGATGCCCACGACGGGGCCGCCGTTTGCCGCGAATTCGCTCACGGCCTCCATGACGGGCGAGAAGCGGGCAATGGCGCCCGGTCGGAGGTAGTCGCCATGGGCAAAGCCGCCCGGTAGGACCACGGCGTCGAAACCGGTCAAGGAGCGGTCTCCATGCCACACGATCTCGGCCTTGCCGCCCAATGATCCCACCGCCTCGATGGCGTCGTGCTCGCAGTTGGAGCCGGGGAACAGCACCACCCCGACCCGGGCGCTCACGACGACGCCTCGGCCACAGTGACCACGCTGTCCTCGATCACCGGGTTGGCGAGGAACCGCTTGCACAGCTCCTCGACCTGGCCCCGGGCCCCGGCCTCGTCGGCCGCCTCGATGCGCAGGCGGATGGCCTTGCCCACTCGCACGCCCGACACGTGCTCGAAGCCCAGCGTGGGCAGGGCCCGCTCGATGGTGGCCCCTTGCGGGTCGGCGATGCCCGGCCGCAGCCGGACCTCTACCAAGACGTCGTAGACGGTCATGCCCCGCCTCCGTGCCAGTCGGCGAATCGCTTGCCGGTCACCCGCTCATAGGCCTCCACGTAACGGGCCCGGGACGAGGTCACCACGTCGGCGGGCAAGGCGGGGGGCGGCGGGGTCTTGTCCCAGCCCGTGCCCTCCAGCCAGTCGCGGACGGGCTGCTTGTCGAACGACGGGGGCGTGGCCCCCGGCTGCCACTGGTCGGCGGGCCAGAAGCGGGAGGAGTCCGGCGTCAGCACCTCGTCGCACAGGGCCAGCTCGCCGTCGATGAAGCCCAGCTCGAACTTGGTGTCGGCGATGATGATCCCCCGCTCGGCCGCCCAGCCCGCGCCCCGCTGGTAGGCGGTCAGCGACAGGTCCCGGGCCCGCTTGGCCACGTCGAGCCCCACCAGCTCGCTGGCCTGCTCGAAGCTGATGTTCTCGTCGTGGCCGGTGTCGGCCTTGGTCGAGGGGGTGAACACGGGCTCGGGCAGCCGGTCCGACTCTTGAAGCCCGGCGGGCAACGGCGTGCCGTGCATGGTCCCCGACTGCTTGTACTCCTTCCACGCCGAGCCGGAGAGGTAGCCCCGAACGATGCACTCGATGGTGAGCATCTCGGCCTTGCGCACGAGCATCCCCCGGCCCGCCACGCCCTCGATGCCCGCCGCGCCTTCGGGGAAGTCGGCCGGGTCGACGCTGACGAGGTGGTTGGGCGCCACGTCCCGCAACAGGTCGAGCCAGAAGGCGGTCATGCCGGTGAGCACCCGCCCCTTGTCGGGGATGGGCTCGGCCAGCACCACGTCGAAGGCCGACAGCCGGTCGGAGGCGACCATGAGCAGGCGGTCGCCGCCCGCGTCGTAGACGTCTCGCACCTTGCCCGAATAGACGTGCTTCACAGGATCCCCTCCGGGGTGTACTTGGCGGCTATGGGATGGCGGTCCACGATCTGGGACACGACGGCGGCGAAGCGGGCGACCTGCTGGGACGCGTTGCCCACGAACGCCACCGGGTCGCCCAACTCGACGCCGTGGGCCGCGAACTCGGCCAACAGCGGGTTCTCGTCCGCCCCTGCCCGCAGGGCCAGGGCAGCGGCCACGGCCCGCTCCTTGACGTACTCGTGCGCCTCCTCCCGGCCCATGCCCTCCTTCACCAAGGCCATGAGCAGCTTGGTGGTGGCCAGGAAGGGCAGGTAGCGGCGCAGCTCGCGCTCGATGACTTTGGGATAGGCGCCGAAGCCGTCCAGCACGGTGAGGAACGTCTCGAACAGGCCGTCGAGGGCGAAGAAGGCATCGGGCAGCGCCACCCGGCGCACCACCGAGCAGGACACGTCGCCCTCGTTCCACTGGCCGCCCGCCAGCGCGGCGACCATGGCCAGGTGCCCGTTGAGCACCGCGGCCAGCCCGTTGACCCGCTCGCACGACCGGGTGTTCATCTTGTGGGGCATGGCCGACGAGCCCACCTGGCCGGGCAGGAAGCCCTCGGTCACCAGTTCGTGGCCCGCCATCAGGCGGACGGTGGTGGCCAGGCTCGACGGGCCGGAGGCGGCCTGCACCAAGGCGCTCACCACGTCGAGGTCGAGGGAGCGGGGGTAGACCTGGCCCACGTTGTCGAGGGTGTGGGCGAAGCCGAGGTGCTCGGCCACCAGGCGCTCCAACTCGTCCACCTTGTCGTCGTCGCCCAGCAGGTCGAGCTGGTCCTGCTGGGTGCCCACCGGGCCCTTGACCCCGCGCAGCGGGTAGCGGGCCAGCAGGTCCTCGATGCGGGCGAAGGCCTGGAGCAGCTCCTCCCCCGCGTTGGCGAAGCGCTTGCCCAGGGTGGTGGCCTGGGCAGGCACGTTGTGGCTGCGGCCGGTGACCACCGTCTCGGCGTGCTCGGCCGCCCGCTCGGCCAAGCGGGCCAGGGCCGCCACCATGCGGTCGCGTACGAGCTCGAGGGCCAGCCGGACCTGGAGCTGCTCCACGTTCTCGGTCAGGTCCCGCGAGGTCATGCCCTTGTGGATGTGCTCGTATCCGGCCAGGGCGCAGAACTCGTCGATGCGGGCCTTCACGTCGTGCTTGGTCACCCGCTCGCGGGCCTCGATCGAGTCGAGGTCGACCTGCTCGGCCACCGCCTCATAGGCCTCGATCACGCCGTCGGGCACGTCGACGCTGAGCTGCTTTTGGGCCCGCAGCACGGCGATCCACAACCGCCGCTCCAACACGACCTTGTGCGCGGGCGACCACAGCCCGGCCATGGCCGGGCTGGCGTAGCGCGCCGCGAGCACGTTGGGGATCATCCGCCTAGCGGGCCCCTCCGGCCCGGAACTCGGCCAGCTTCTTGGCCATGTCGTCGTCGGTGACAGACAGCATCTCGGCCACCAGGATCCCGGCGTTGGCGCTGCCGTCCACGGCCACGGTCGCCACGGGGATGCCCTTGGGCATCTGCACGGTGGCGTACAGGGCGTCCACCCCGTTGAGGGCGCCGCCCGACAGGGGCACGCCGATGACCGGGAGGGTGGTGTGGGCCGCCACCACGCCCGCCAGATGAGCGGCCATGCCTGCGCCGCAGATGGCGGCCACGTAGCCGTTGTCCCGGAGCGACGCGGCGAAGTCGGCCACCTCGTGCGGGTTGCGGTGGGCCGACAACACCCGCTCGTCGACCTCGATGCCGAAGCGCTCCAGCATCTGGCCCGCTCCGGCCATCTTCTCCTTGTCGTTGGGCGAGCCCATGAGCACGGCGACCTTCGGGGTCATGTGGAGGCGATGTCCTTTCGATAGTGCATGCCGGTGAACGAGATGTGGGTGATCGCCTGGTAGGCCCGCCTGCGGGCCTCGTCGAGCGACGGGCCCAGGGCGGTCACGCTCAGCACCCGGCCCCCCGTGGTGCGGTCGTCGGCCGTGATGCCTGCCCGGAAGACGGTCACGCCCTCGACCGCCTCGGCCTCGGCCATGCCGGCCACGTGGTCCCCGGTGCGAGCCGAGGTCGGATAGCCCTCCGAGGCGAGCACGACGGTGACGGCCGCTTCGTCGGAGACGGCCACCGGCGGGAGCGGCTCGCCCGCGGCCGCGGCCCGGAGCAGCTCGGCCAGGTCGGAGGTGAGGCGGGGGAGCACGACCTGGGCCTCCGGGTCGCCGAAGCGCACGTTGTACTCCAGCATCTTGGGGCCGTCGGGTGTGAGCATGAGGCCCGCATAGAGCACGCCCCGGTAGTCGATGCCCCGGCGCTGGAGCTCGGCCAGCGTGGCCTCGACCATGGCCGCGGCCGCCTCCATCGCGTCCTGCGTGCCGGGCACGGGCGAGAAGGCGCCCATGCCGCCGGTGTTGGGGCCGGTGTCGCCCTCGCCCACCCGCTTGTGGTCCCGGGCCTCGGGCAGCAGCACGAAGTCCTTGCCGTTGCACACGGCCAGCACCGACAGCTCCGGCCCGTCGAGCAGCTCCTCGATGACCACCGAGCCGTGCTCGACCTTGCTCTGGGCGTCGGCCAGCAGGGCGTGGCGGTCAGTGGACACGAACACGCCCTTGCCCGCGGCCAGGTAGTCGGTCTTGACCGCCGCGCCGGGGAGGTCGGCCAAAAAGGCGGCCATCCCACCGGCGTCGGCCGCGGTGAACGTGCGGTGGCGGGCCGTGGCCACGCCCGCCCCGTCGAGCACCTCTTTCATCCAGCCCTTCGAGCCTTCGAGGCGGGCCCCGTCGGCGCCGGGGCCGAACACGAGTGTGCCTTCGGCCCGCAGCGAGTCGGCCAGCCCGTCGACCAGCGGCTGCTCGGGGCCGATGACGACGAGATCGGCGCCCGCGGGGTCGTCCATCACCTCGGCGGTGCGGGACAGCACGGCTCGGAGCGCGTGC
>DASYMT010000384.1:0-12869 GCA_036008925.1 Acidimicrobiales bacterium
GCCTCCGCGCCCAGGCGCTCCCAACGGCGTTCGTTCATGGGCTCAAGCCCTCCTTCTTGGAGAAAACTTCCCAAGACGGACGGTACGACCAGCCCTCCAACCGTCAAGCACTCTTATGGCAAATGGTCAAGCAGGGCCATCGTGCAATCGTCAGGATGCAGCAGCCCGACAGGCCCGACCGCGCCGGACAATTCGCCCTCGGCGTCGGGCCCCAATGCCAGCAAGTGCGCTATTCGCCCCGGCTCCCACGCCAACGCCAGCGCGCACTGGAACAGCGCGCCCTCCCGCGTGCGCCGCTGGGCGATGCCGACCGCCTTGCGCCCGTCGACCGTCACCTCGCCCGGGCCGAGCCCGGCGAAGCACACCTGCCGCGACCACCGCGAGCCCACCAGTGCGCCCCGGTGCACCTCGACCCGTCCCGCCACCCCCAAGGACGCAAGCGCGCCCGCCCACGCGTCGCCCAGCCACCAGAAGGCCCGGCCCACGTCCTGCTCCCACACCGGGTGGCCCGCGGGCACGAACACATCGACCCACACCACGCCGTCGGACGTCACCAGCACGGCCCCGCCCCCGCTGCGCCGGCGCACGACCTCGACGCCGCGGAACGGCACGTCGTCCTGCGTCGACCCCAGCACCAGCAGCGGCTCGTCCACCCGGCAGGCGACGACCGTGGGCACGCCCGCATGGTCTCGCGGCGCGTCGAACCGGGCGCCGCGTTCGTACAGCAGCCGCCAGCCCGTCAAGCGCTGAGCTTGATGTACGGCTCCCAATCCGGACGGACCGAGCCGGTGGCGACGAGGATCCAGATGCGCTCGCGCGGGATGGTGGGCTTCTTGCGCAGGATGAGGCCGGACTCGTGCAGCATCCGGTCCTCCTTGCGCATGTTGCAGGGCCGGCAGGCGGCCACCACGTTGTCCCACGTGTGGGTCCCGCCCTTGGAGCGGGGGACGACGTGGTCGATGTTCTCGGCCGCCGCCCCGCAGTACTGGCAGATGTGCCCGTCCCGGGCGAACACGGCCTTGCGGTTGAGGGCGACGCGGGCCTGGTACGGCACCTTGACGAAGTAGGAGAGGCGCACGACCGACGGCTCGGGGAAGGCGGCCCGCTCGGAGTGGAACACCCGGTCGGTGGTGGAGACCACCTCGGCCTTGGCCGCCATGACGAGCATCAGCGCCCGCCTGCTGGGCACGACACAGAGCGGCTCATAGCTGGCATTGAGGACGAGCGCTCTGGGCATGGTTCTGGTCTACCGAATGCTGTCGATCGACCCAGGGCCCCATGGTGGCACGTGCATTTCGCGAGGCTATCGCGCCAGGCGCCGCATGGTCCGACACCATTCGAGGTAGACCACCACGTCGGCCGGGTCGGCTTTGGCGTCGGACCGCCCGTACTGGGTCTCCATGCGGAAGGCGAGATAGCGCCGGTCGGGCACGGGCAGGAAGGGCGGGCGGCGCCACCAGCGGGGGGGCACAAGGGTCAGGGCCGCGGCCCACAGCCGGGGCCGGGCGGCCACGGCCAGCACCGCCTTCATCCGGTACGAGCCTTCATCCCTTGACGTAGGCCAGCTTCTCGGCGACCTTGCCGTCGCGCACCTTGAGCACGTCGACGCCGCGCACATGTCCCTCGCCCCAGTCGTAGCGCCACCGCACCACCACGCGGTCGCCCGCCTCGATGACCTCCTCCGCTTCGAAGCGAGCGGTGGGCGACGAGGCGAACAGCGACTCCCACGCGGCGCGCACCGCGGCCTGGCCCTCGTGGCGCTCGCCGTCAGGCCCAGGACCGGTGCTCTCGAACACGACGTCGTCGGTCATGAGGGCCATGACCGCGTCCACGTCGTGGCGGTTGAACGCCTCGTTGAAGGCGTCGACCGCCGCTACCGGCGAGTCGACTCGTTCCACGGACCGGTGTCGGCCTTCGGCTCTTTGGGGAGGCCGAGCACGAGCTCGCCGATGATGTTCTTCTGGATCTGGCTGGTGCCCGCGTAGATCGTCCCGGCCCGGGCGTTGAGGAACGTGCCCGTCCACGACGCGGTGGAGTTGGGCGCGCCCGGCTCGTCGGTCTGGAACGCGCTGGCGGGCGGGCGGCCTGCGGGCACGAGCCCGTCCATCCCCATGATGTCCATGGCCAGCTCGGTGACGACCCGGTGGTACTCGCTCCAGTTGAGCTTGGAGATGGAGGCCTCGGCGCCGGGGTGCCCGCCCTGGAGCCACTGGGTGAGGGTGCGCATGCCGAGGTACCGCATGATCTCGACCTTGCTGTAGCACCAGGCCAGCCGCTGGCGGATGCGCGGGTCTTCGTCCTTGCCGTACTGCTTGGCCAGGGCCAGCAGGCGGTCGAGCTCGGTGCGGAAGCGGATGGGCAGCACGGCCGCGGCCTCGCCCCGCTCGAAGCCCAGGAGGGTCATGGCCACGGCCCAGCCCCCGTTGACCTCGCCGATGACGTTGCCCTTCGGCGTGCGGGCGTCGGTGAAGAAGACCTCGTTGAACTCGGACTCGCCCGAGATCATGGCGATGGGCCGGACCTCGACGCCGGGCTGGTCCATCGGGCACAGCAGGAAGGTGATGCCCCGGTGCTTGGGGGCGGTGGCGTCGGTGCGGGTGAGGACGAAGATCCAGTTGGCCAGGTGCCCCGCCGAGGTCCAGATCTTCTGGCCGTTGACCACCCACTCGTCGCCGTCCAGCTCGGCCCGGCACCCGAGGTTGGCCAGGTCGGAGCCGGCGTTGGGCTCGGAGTAGCCCTGGCACCACACGTCCTCGCCCGAGAGGATGCGGGGGAGGTAGTGGCGCTTTTGCTCCTCGGTCCCCCACTGGATGATGGTGTTGCCGACCATCTGGATGCCGAACACGTCGTTGGGGCCGCCCTGGGGCACGCCCGCCTTGGCGAACTCCTCGGCGATGATCACCTGCTCCAGCGGCGTGAGGTCCTGGCCGCCGTACTCCCGGGGCCACGACACGGCCAGGTAGCCGTTCTCGAACAGCACGTTGCGCCACTCGGTGCCGAACTGCTCGGCCTCCGCCTTGTCGAGGGCGCCGATGCCCTTCCAACCTGCGGGGAGATGCTCGGCAAGGAAGGCCTGGACCTTCTCGCGGTAGGCCTCGGCCTCAGCCGGATAACGAACGTCCATGGCCGCAGGCTACCGCCCCCCACCTTCCGTTTCCACAGGGACAGTGCCTGTGGAAACGCGGGTTAGAGGGCGCGGAGGGCGACGGCGGCCGCGCCGACCAGGGGGCCGTCGGGGCCCAGGGCGCCGGGCACCACCCGGGCGCCGCGGGCGAACGAGATGCGCGCCGACCCGTCGAGCGCCCGCTGGGCGGCGGCGAAGAACGGCTCGCCCCACCCCAGCGCCACCGAGCCCGACACCACGGCCAGCCGCAGGTCGAGCAGGGCGGCGACCGACGCCAGTGCCTGCCCCAGCAACAGGCCGGCACGGTCGATGACGGCGGCCGACGCCTCCGCCGCGGGCTGGCCCGTCACCGCCGCAACCGACAGCCCCGAGATCTCCGCCTCCAGACAGCCTCGCGACCCACAGGCACAGGGCCGCCCGCCGGGCACCACGATCAGGTGGCCGATGTGCCCGGCATTGCCCGACGCCCCGTCGAGCAGCCTGCCGTCGAGCACCACACCGCCGCCCACGCCGGTCGACACCACCATGCCGATGTAGTCGCGCTCGCCCGCCGCCGCGCCCTTCCACCCCTCGCCCAGGGCCAGCGCCTTGGCGTCGTTGTCCACGAAGACCGGCATGTCGAGCAGGGCGGCCAACCGGGCCCGCAGCGGGAAGTCCCGCCAGCCGCCGATGTTCAGGGGCGACACCAGCTCGCCGCCCTCGCTCATCGGCCCGCCGCACCCCACGCCGCAGGCGGCCACGCCCCCGACCGGCAGTTCGAGCGAGGACAACAGCCCCGCCAGCACCGGCCACGGGTCGGCCCCGGTGGGCGCCTGCACCCGCCGCAGCACGGTGCCCGCCGAGTCGACCAGGCCACAGGCGATCTTGGTCCCGCCCACGTCGACGGCCGCCACCAGGTCCACCCCGAGGAACGTAGCCAATGGGCCGGAAGTAACCTCGTGCGACGGTCAAGGCGGTAAGGGGAGCCAGTTGGCGAGACAACGAGCGGCGGCGCGCAGACAGGCCGGCTTCGCCGAGACCTTCGAGGCCATCGTCGAGAACTGCGAACGGGTCATCCAGGGCAAGGGCGACAGCGTGCGCCTGGCCCTCATGTGCCTCGTGGCCGAGGGCCACCTCCTCATCGAGGACGTGCCCGGCGTGGGCAAGACCAGCCTGGCCAAGGCCATCGCAGGGTCGCTCGGCTGCGACTGGAACCGCATCCAGTTCACCCCCGACCTGCTCCCCTCGGACGTGACCGGCGTGACCGTCTACAACCGGGCCAAGGGCACGTTCGACTTCCGGGCGGGCGGCATCTTCGCCAACGTGGTGCTGGGCGACGAGATCAACCGGGCCTCGCCCAAGACGCAGTCGGCCCTGCTCGAGGCCATGGAGGAGCGGCAGGTCACCGTCGACTCCACCACCTACGAACTGCCCGCCCCGTTCATGGTGATCGCCACCCAGAACCCGGTCGAGCACGAGGGCACCTACCCGCTGCCCGAGAGCCAGCTCGACCGCTTCCTCATGCGCATCCGCATGGGCTATCCGGCCCGCGGCGCGGAGATCGAGATGCTCGACACCCACGGCACGGCCGACCCGATCGACGAGCTCGAGCCGGTGGCCACCTCCGACGACGTACTGGCCATGACCGGCGCGGTGCTCGACATCCACGTGGCCCCGTCGGTGAAGGGCTACCTGGTCGACATCGCCGCCGCGACCAGGGACCACCCCAGTCTGGCCCTCGGCATGTCGCCCCGGGCCGTGCTCGCACTGCAGCGGGCCAGCCGGGCCCGGGCCGCGGTCGAGGGCCGCGACTTCGTGCTGCCCGATGACGTGAAGGCGGTGGCAGGCCCCGTCCTCGAACACCGGCTGGCGCTCACGCCGGAGGCCGGGCTCGGAGGCATGGGCCCGGGCGACGCCCTCGAAGACGTGTTGGCCGCCGTCCCTGTGCCCACTGGTCGGTCGGCTGGGGGATGATCACCCCGCGGGGCTGGACGGTGGCCGGGGTCGCCGTCGTGTTCGGCTTGGCCGCCCGGCTCCTGGGCATCAGCGAGCTGTACGGCCTGGCCGCCGCCGCGGGCGCGCTGGTCGTGGCCAGCGTGGTGTTCGTGCGGGCCAGCCGGTTCAGGCTCGAAGCGGTGCGCGAGCTGCGGCCGCCCCGCGTGCACGCAGGCTCCGGCAGCCGGGTGGAGCTGTCGGTCCGCAACACGTCGACCCGCCGGTCGCCGGTCTTGTCGGCCCGCGACCCGTTCGACGGCGGCCGGCGCTGGGCCCGGTTCCTGCTCGCCCCGCTGGCCCCGGGCGAGGTGGCCCGCGCCGCCTACCGGCTGCCCACCGACGAGCGGGGCGTGTTCGACCTGGGCCCGCTGGAGGTCCAGTTGGCCGACCCCTTCGGCCTGGCCACCACCTCGTTCCTGGCCGCCCCGGCCACCAAGCTCACCGTCTACCCGCGGGTGGACATCGTGCCACCCCTCCCCCTGGCCCAGGGCAACGACCCCTACGCGGGCGCGGACCACGCCACCTCGCTGTCGTGGTCGGGCGAGGACTTCTACGCGCTGCGGGAGTACGAGACGGGCGACGACCTGCGCCGGGTCCACTGGCCCAGCACGGCCAAGCTCGACGAGCTGATGATCCGCCAGGACGAGATGCCCTGGCAGGGCCGGGCCACCGTGGTGCTCGACATCCGGCGCGACGTGCACTCGGCCGAGTCGCTGGAGGTGGCGGTGTCGGCCGCGGCCAGCATCCTCACCGCCTGCTGGCGCCGCAACTCGCTGGTCCGCCTGCTGACCACCGACGGCTTCGACTCGGGGTTCGCCGAGGGCCACACCCATCGGGAGGCGGTGCTCGAGCACCTGGCGGGCGTCCGGCTCGACCGCCGCACCCACCTCACGCCGGTGCTGGCCTCGCTGCGCAAGGAGGGCAACGGCGGGTCACTGGCCGTCGTCACCACCGCGGGCGCGCCGAGCAGCGACCTCGACGCGGTGGCGCGACTTAGTAGCCGCTACGGCTCGGTGACACTGGTGCTCTTGGAGCGCTCCATGCTGGACAGCTCGGCCCACGCCCGGCGCCATCCCCCCACCCCCGCGCCGCCGGTCCGATACCTCGTGCGGGTCACGGCGGAGCAGCCGTTCGCGCCGGCATGGTCGAATGTCTTCCGGTCGGGCGTGCGGGTGCGGCGATGACCGGCCCGGGCAGGTCCGAGGCGAAACAGGCGGCCCAGCGCGAGCGGGACCCGCTCCTCGGCTCGGCCGTGGCCCTCACGCTCCTGACCGTGGTGGCCGCCATCGGCATGGGCAGGCTGTTCGTCAACGGCTCGTTCGCCTGGCCGGTATTCGCCGCCGCGGTGGCGGCCCACACGGCCGCGTGGTGGGCCAGGCGGATGGGGCTCGGGCTGTTGGGCGGGCTGGCCCTGTCGGCCGTGGCGGTGGGGTTGACGATCGCCTGGGTGGAACTGCCCGACACGACGGCCTACGGCATCCCCTGGATGGGGACGTGGCACGCGGCGAGCACGGCCCTGTCCGACTCGTGGTCGCAGTTCTCCCAGGTGGTGGCCCCCGCCCCGGTGACCAAGGGGTTCGTGATCGCGGCCATGGGGGGCGTGGGCGTCACCGCCTCGCTGGCCGACTGGGCCGCCTACCGGGTGCGCACCACGTTCGAGCCGCTGCTGCCGTCGTTCACCCTCTTCCTCTTCGCCTCCGCGCTCGGCGCGTCCCGGCACCGGGGCCTGGCCACCGGCGCGTACGTGGCCGCCGTGCTCCTCTTCCTCGTGGTGCACCAGGCCGCGCTGCGGGCCGACACCACCGCGTGGTTCGCCAGCCGGGCGCGCGGGGGCGTGGGGGCGCTGCTCCAAGGCGGGGCCGTGCTGGGCCTGGTGGCGGTGGGCGCCGCCGTCCTCGTCGGGCCCAACCTGCCGTGGGCCGACAGCAAGGCGGTGATCGGCTGGCGCAAGACGGGCGACACCGGCATCCGCGACCGGGTAACCACCAGCCCCCTGGTCGACATCCGGGGCAGGCTGGTGAACCAGTCCGACATCGAGGTGTTCAGCGTCGGCTCCAACAGGCGGGCCTACTGGCAGCTCACCACCCTCGACACCTTCGACGGGCGCATCTGGTCCTCCAACCGCAAGTACTCGGGCGTCAAGCACAGCCTGCCCGGCGGCATCAGCGACGCAGTGAAACAGGACCGGGTGGTGCAGGACTTCGACATCGTCGGCCTCGACTCCATCTGGCTGCCCGCCGCCTACCGTCCCACGCGCATCGACGGCATCAAGGACGTGAGCTACAACGCCCAGTTGGGGAGCCTCATCAGCACCGAGACCACCACCAACGGGCTCCAGTACAAGGTGGAGTCGGAGATGCCCGAGTTCCGGGCCGAGGCCCTGCGCACGGTCGCCACTGCGGCTGCCCCCGACCGCCGGTTCCTCGACCTTCCGACCATCCCCAGCTCCGTGCTGCGCGAGGCGGTGCGCGTGACCGGCAACGCGGCCACGCCGTACGACAAGGCCGTGGCCCTCCAGAACTACTTCCGGGACAACTTCACCTACACGCTCGACGTCCGGCCCGGCCACGACGACCGGGTGCTGGAGCGGTTCTTGTTCCGTGACAAGCGGGGCTACTGCGAGCAGTTCGCCGGCGCGTACGCGGTGATGGCGCGGGCCGTCGGGCTGCCCACCCGGGTGGCGGTCGGGTTCACCCCGGGCGAGCAGGAGAAGGACGGCCGCTTCCACGTGCGGGGCCTGAACGCCCATGCCTGGCCCGAGGTGTACTTGGGCCAGTTCGGGTGGGTGGCGTTCGAGCCCACGCCGGGCCGCGGCCGCCCCGGGGCCGAGCCCTATACCGGCGTGCCGGAGGCCCAGGCCGACGTGCGGGCCCCCACCGTGGCCACCACCGCCCCGCCCACCACGGCCACCACCGCCCCGGCCGGGACCACGGGGACGACCCGGCCGCGCGACTCCTCCGTCGACACGGGCGGGGGCAGCGGGGGGCTGGTGCCGGGTCGCAGGGCCAACCCGGTGGTGAACGCAGTGGTCGGCATCGGCCTGGTCGTGCTGCTGTGGTGCCTGTCGGTGCCGCTCCTGCTGTCGCGGCGGCGGGCCCGGCGGCGGGCCGCGGCCGACACCGACGTGGCCCGGGTGGTGGTGTCGTGGACCGAGGCCTGCGAGGACCTGGCCGTGTTGGGCGCGGGCGCCGCGGCCCGGCGGCCGGGCGAGACGGTGCACGAGTACGCGGCCCGGGCCCCGGCCGCCGCGGGCTTCGGCCCGTCGGGCCCGGAGGCCGACGCGCTGGCCGCGCTGGCCGGGTCGACCGCGGTGGCCAGCTACTCCCCCGGCTCGCTGCCCGCCGAGACAGTGGCCAATGCGGTGGCCGCCGCGGCCGTGGTGCACCACGCCGTCGACCGGCAGTTGGGCTGGCGGCGGCGGCTGCTGTGGCGGCTCGACCCCCGGCCGCTCTTCCCCCAGCGCATCCGGGAGATCACCGGCAAGTCGGGCTCCAAGCGGGCCGCCTAGCCCTCGGCGTACAGCGGCCCCGCCGTCCCGGTCTGATCGCGCTGACGTCGCCATACCGACGTGAGCGCGACCAAACGGACGGGGCGCGGCGGGGCCGGCCCGGCCCGGTCAGACGCCGACGATGGAGACGACCGGGGTGGCGGGCGGGTTGTCGCCCAGGCTGCCGAGGAACGGGCGGTCGCTGAAGACGAACACGCCGCCATCGCCGGCCACCATGAGGTAGCCGTTGCCGAAGGGGACCATGCCCACGATGGGCCGGTTCAGGCGCACCGAGCCCATCGACCCGCGGAACGAGGCGTCGAAGGAGAACACGCCGCCGTCCGCGGCGACGAGCCAGTAGCCCACGCCGTCGCCGTCGGGCACGATGCCCCGCACCGGCTGGTTGATCCGCGAGCCGCCCATCGAGCCGTGGAACACGGCGTCGCCGAAGGCGAAGATGCCGCCGTCGGACGCCACCATGTAGTAGCCCCGCCCGGTCGGCGTCGGGACGGAGCCGAGCACGGGGCTGTTGAGCATATGGCCCGACATGTCGCTGAAGAAGCCCGCGTCGCCGAACGGGAAGACCCGGCCCTTCGAGGAGAACAGCCAGTACCCGCTGCCGGACGGCGTGGCCGAGATGCTCGTCAGCCTCTCGCCCGGAGCAAGTCGGCTCGGCGCCACCTGGCCGAACAGCGGCGTGTTCGCACCCACTGCGTGCACGGTGCCATGGCTGTCGAGCACCCAGTAGCCGTCGCTGCGCCTGGCGTACTCGATGTGCACGGCCGAGGCGCCCGCCGCCAACGACGGCCGGCGCGCCGCGGGCGCGTCGCCGAAGGCGAAGAGGTCCCCGCCCGCGTCCAGCATCGTGTAGCCCACGTGCTCCACCGTGAGGCAGGCCTCGCACACGCCGTAGGAGCCGTCGTTGGTATTGACGATGACGTTGTGGGCGCCGAGGTGGGTTGACGCGTCGGTCCTGACGGTCACGGTGATCTGGTTGTACGAGTCGCGCCGCCAGCGGACGACGGAGGGCGAGCGCTCGGTGGTCGCCCACGGGTTGTGGGGCTGGCCCGGATACCAGAACTCGATGCTGATGTTGCCGGTCGGGCCAGGGCCGGCGAAGCCGCGGCCCCTGAGGACGATGTCCGTGGTGGCCGGGTCGCGGACGACGCCCGGCGTCACGCTGGAGACCGTGATGTCGTGGGTCACCTGAATCGCCGTCCCCGCCCGGCCGCCGTAGGACGTGGTGAACGAGAGCCCGACGTGGAAGATGCCTCCATCGCCGACGACCACGTCGACGGTGGCTTGCGTGGGCGAGTCGATCGACCACGAGACGAGGGTGCCCCCGTCGTTCGTGATGACCGTGCCCTGGTCGAAGCCGCTGCCGGCGATGGTGAAGACCTTCTTCTCGCCACGGTTGATCGTCTCGGGCGACACGCCGGAGACGACGATGCCGTCCACGGTGAGACAGCCGGTGCAGGGGTTGCCGGCCCAGGTGTTGTTGCTGTCGTCGATGAGCGCCACGTCGGTGGGCCCGACGGGCGATCCGGGCGAGACCTGCACGTGGGCGGTGATGGTCGACTGGTCGACGTACTGATAGCTCTGGACGTCGACGTAGCCGTTCAGCACCACAGGTCGCAGGCCCGGGCGAAAGTTGCTGCCGACGATCGTCAGGTCGGCCGTCTGGTTCTGCCGCACGGTGGACGGCGAGACCTCGGTGATCGTCGGGTCGGAGACGGCTGCCGCGGCGGGCGCAACGGCGAGGACGGTCCCGGCCAAGAGCGCGCCGAGGAGACCGATAGCCGTCCTGCTCACGAATGCGCCGTGGCGTCGCACAGCCCTGTTGTTTCGGCGTCAGGCGCCTCGATCCCTGGCAGGAACGGATCGCGACCCGCTCGACCGACGTGAGCGCGATCAGAAGGCGGTGGAGAGGGGGCTACTCCTCGCGCTTGAAGCGGTCGCGCAGGCGGCGGCGGGTGTCGCCGAACACGTCGGGGAAGCCCCGGCTGCGCACCGACTCGCTGAGCTGCTGGAGCCCGGCTCGCCCCAGTTTGCGCAGGTTGCGCTCGAAGGCGAGGGCGGACAGGAGCATGACGGCGAAGCCGACGAGGGCCAGCACCAGCGAGGAGAGGAAGACCACCAGCAGGACGAGCCCGACCACGAAGCCCGCGGCCGCCCACTTCATGTTGCGCCCGGCGTGCCGGTAGAGCGTGGGGCTGTCCTTCACGCCGCGGGCGAAGGCGGGGTCGTTCTCGTAGAAGCTTCGCTCGATCTCGTGGAGAATGCGCTGTTCGTCTTCGCTCAGCGGCACGGCCACCCCTTACACGCCCGTCCGGCCACGGACCATCTTCGCGCAGCGGCCGAACCTCAACAACGCGCCGAACCTCCCTTCGCCCTTCTCGACACCAATGCGGGCGAAAGACCCGAACCGACGGTTCCCAGAACGGGGGCGACGCCTACCGGTCGGAGCGGCCCCGTGGCCCCCACTGCTGCGCCCCCTGGCGCTTGACCTCGAGCCCCTTGTCGCCCATGAGCGCGGCAGGCCCCACCGCGGCGTCGCCGAACCGGCTGCGCACCTCGTCGACCGCCTTGGTGGCGTCGCCCCATGCGGGCGCCTCGGCCTCGTCCAAGGTGAGCTGGCGGGCCGCCTCCTTGGCCAGGTTCGACACGCTCACCCCCAGCAGGCGCACGCCGGGCGTCGGGTCCACCTGCTCGAGCAGCACCCCGGCGACCCGGGCGATCTCGTGCCCCGAGTCCACCGGCCCAGGCAGCGAGTGCGAGCGGGTGATCGTCTCGAAGTCGTGGAACCGCACCTTCACCGTGACCGTCCGGCCCGCCAGGTGGTGGGCTCGGAGCCGGCTGCCCACCGCGTCGGCCATGCGCAGCGCCTCGCGCCGCAGCTCCTCGGGCTCCACCAGGTCGGTGGCGTAGGTCTCCTCGTGGCCCACCGACTTCACGTCCCGCACCGGCTCCACCGGCCGGGGGTCGCGCCCGTTCGACAACTCGTGCAGGTGCAGCCCCAGCGCCTTGCCCAGCGACGCGGTGAGCGCCTCCAACGGCACCTTGGCCAGGTCCCCCACGGTCGACACGCCGAAACGCTTCAACCGGGTCTCGGTGGCCGGGCCCACCCCCCACAGGGCGGAGACCGGCAGCGGGTGCAGGAAGGCCAGCTCGCGGCCGGGCTGCACCACCACCACGCCCGGCCCGGGCACCGGCCCCTTCATCGACGCCTTGGGCTTGGCCGCCTTGGACGCCAGCTTGGCGATCAGCTTCGACGGGCCGACCCCGACCGAGCACTCCAGCGCCAGCTCGTCGCGGATGCGCTGCCGGATGAGGCCGGCGATGTGCTCGGCCGGGCCGAACAGCCGGCGGGCCCCCGCCACCTCCAGGAAGGCCTCGTCCAGCGAGATGCCCTCGACCAGGGGCGTGAACGACTCGAACACCTCGTGGATCCGCTTGGAGTAGTCCGAGTACAGGTCGTAGTGGCCGTGCACGAACACGGCGTGGGGGCAGAGCCGACGGGCCCGGGCGCTGGGCATGGCCGAGTGGATGCCGTAGGCCCGCGCCTCGTAGGTGCAACTGGCGACCACACCCCGGTCCCCCGCCCCGCCCACGATGACCGGCTTGCCCGCCAGCGACGGGTCGACCAGCACCTCGACCGACGCGAAGAACGAGTCCATGTCCACGTGCAGGATCGTGGGCTCGGCCGCGGCCTCGGTCGCCGCCGGGCTCACAGCCGGGTCACCCGGAAGTCGTCGCGGGTCGCCCCTTCGACCCGGTACCGGAACGAGCGGCTCTCGGTCCACCGCTCGGCCAGCCAGGCCACCAGCGGCTCGTGGGTGGGCAGCCAGGTCGAGGCCAACTGCACGTGGCAGTCGTCCACCGGCACGAAGCGGGCGTCGACCACGATGCCGTCGGGGTCGTCCACCCGCAGCTCCCCCGAGTAGGCCAGGGCCCGGAACACCTCGACCCGCAGCCGCCATCCGGCCGACTCTGCCTCGGCCTCCACCGACCACACCGGCCCGTCCCACTCGGTCACGGTGATGCCGGTCTCCTCCTCCACCTCGCGGGTCAGCCCGGCCCGCACCGACTCGCCCTCCTGCACCTCCACCACCCCGCCCGGCGGCGACCAGTCGACCCGGCCGTCGCGCCTGCGGTTCTGCACGAGCAGGAGCGAGCCAGGGCCCTCGATGATGCCGCTCGCCACCAGCCACTCGCGCATGGGCCTAGTTTCGCATCGTGCATCGCAATGTCAGGCGGGTGGTGGAGGCGGCCGCGGCCGCGGGG
>DASYMT010000385.1:0-3121 GCA_036008925.1 Acidimicrobiales bacterium
GTTGTCGACCAGGATGCGGCCCAGGCGCTCGCCGGAGCGCTTCTGCTCGTCCAGGGCCAGCATGAGCTGGTCCTCGGTGACAAGGCCGGCCGCCAACAGCAGCTCGCCCAGCCGCAAGCGGGCTGTGGCGCGCGTCGGGGCGGCGTCCGAGAGCTGATCCTGCATGGTCACCTTGGTTTTATCGGACGCTGTCATGCCCGTCTGGAGCACGTTGTCCGCCGCTGGCGTCGAATGAGCCGGTTCGCGACGGGCCTGCCTCCCAGAACCACTACTTGACGCCGAGCAGCCGCTCCACCGGCTCGATGGCGAAGTACACCACGAACATGGCCGCGATCACCCACAGCAGCCAGTGCACGTCCCGGCCCCGTCCCCGCAGGAGCTTGATCACCACAAATGACACGAACCCGGCGCCGATGCCGTTGGTGATCGAGTAGGTGAACGGCATGAGGATGATGGTGAGGAAGGCGGGGATGGCCAGGTCGTAGTCGTCCCACGGGATGTCACGGACCTGGGTCATGAGCAGGAACCCGACCACCACCAGGGCGGGCGACGCGGCCTCGTACGGGACCACCGCCACCAGCGGCGTCACGAACAGGGCGAGCAGGAACATGCCCCCGGTGACCAGGTTGGCCAGGCCGGTGCGGGCCCCGTCGCCCACCCCCGCGGCCGACTCGATGTAGGTCGTGTTCGACGACGCCGACGCGGCCCCGCCCGCCACCGCGGCCAGCGAGTCGACCAGCAGCACCCGGTTCACGCCCGGCAGCCGCCCCTCCTTGTCCACCAGGCCCGCCTCGGACCCGACGCCCACCACGGTGCCCATGGTGTCGAAGAAGTCGGCCAGCATCAGGGTGAAGATCAACAGCACGGCGCTGATGACGCCGACCGCCTCCAGCCCGCCGCCCAGGCTGAACTTGCCGAGCAGGCCAAAGTCGGGGGAGGCGAAGACCTTGCTGGGCCAGTCGGGCACGTTCAGCCCCCAGCCCCGGGGGTTCACGCCGCCCGGGCCGAACTGGGCGGGCACGTCGACGATCGAGTTCAACACGATGGCGAAGACGGTCGTGCCCACGATGCCGAGGAGGAACGCCCCTCGCTGCCGTCGGGCCACGAGCACGGCGGTGAGCAGCAGGCCGAAGCAGAAGACCACGGTGGGCCAGCCCAGCAGGCGCCCGCCGATGCCCAGGTTGACCGGGACCGGCGTGCCCATGGCGTCGGGGTTGCGGCGCACGAAGCCCGCGTCCACGAAGCCGATGAGGGCGATGAACAAGCCGATGCCCACGCTGATGGCCCGCTTCAGGGTGAGGGGGATGGCGTCGAACACGGCCTCGCGAAAGCCGGTCAGGACCAGCACGGTGATGACCAGGCCCTCCAGGACCACGATGCCCATGGCCGCGGCCCACGACATCTGCGACGCCAGTTGGAAGGCCACCACGCCGTTGAGCCCCAGCCCGGCCGCGAGGGCGAACGGGTAGCGGCCGACCACGCCCATGAGGATGGTCATCACCGCGGCCACCAGGGCGGTGGAGGTCGCCAGTTGGACCAGGGGGAGGGAGTGCCCGCCCGCGTCCTTGGCCCCTCCCAGGATCAGGGGGTTGAGCACGACGATGTACGCCATCGTGAGGAAGGTGGCCAAACCGCCCCGCAGCTCGGTGCGCACGGTGGAGCCCCGCGCCGAGACGGAGAAGAAGCGGTCCAGCCGGCCGGTCGGGCCCGTCTGCGTCGCCATGCGCGGGACTCTACGCAGCCGCTTCGCGTGTCATGCGGACCACCCCGCCGGGCCGAGCGGCGTTCGCGGACTCAGCCGGGGGAGAGGGAGCCTTGGACCGAGCCCGGGCGGTGGAAAACCGGGCCAAACCGGACGAGCGGGGTGTTTCAGGTGTGTCACGGATCACTGGCCGGGTCCTTCCCCGGCCCGAACCGAACTGCTACCCTTGTGCATGGATTCACAAGAATCCGGGTAACGCATGCAGGGACCGGCCATCCCCATCCCACGGGGGGGATGCTCAGGGTCGCAGATGACCGGTGCCAGAACCAGACTCGCTTCCAGAGCGGAGGAACTCATGGCACTCGCACCCGTGGCCGTTGCCACCTGGGACGTTGACAAGTGGCGGGCCGAGTCGGCCTGTCGGGACGCCGACGTCAATCTCTTCTTCCCGGCCGGCGTCACCGGCCCGGCCGAAGTGCAGATCCTCGAGGCCAAGGCCATCTGCGCAGCCTGCCCGGTGCGCGAGACCTGCCTGGCCTTCGCCATCCAGACCAACCAGGAGTACGGGATCTGGGGCGGCACCACCGAGGACGAGCGCCGGGTGCTGCGCCGGGCGTGGCGGGCCCGCCGGGCCCTCAAGGCCGTCAGCTAACACTCGTTCGGCCGTAGGCTCGGCCTCATGGACGCCGACGCCGCACGCGAGTTCATCCGCCACAACGACCGGGCGGTCATGGCCACCACCCGGTCCAGCGGCCGCCCCCAGATGTCGCCGGTGACCGCGGGCGTGGACGACGAGGGGTATGTCGTCGTGTCCACCCGCGAGGCGTCGATGAAAGTGGCCAACCTGCGCCGGGACCCGTGGGCGTCGGTCCTCGTCTTCACCGAGGCCTTCTTCGGCCCGTGGGTCCGGGTCGACGGGCCGGTCGAGATCGTGCCCCTGCCCGAGGCCATGGACGGGCTGGTGGCCATCTACCGGTCGGTGAAGGGCGAGCACCCCGACTGGGACGAGTACCGCCAGGCCATGACCGACCAGGGGCGGGTGCTGCTGCGCCTCCGCATCGAGGAAGCGGGCCCGGACAAGGCGGGCTAGCCGCTCTAGCGGTCGAGGTCGACCCGGCCTGCGTGCGAGTACAGGTTGGCCGTGGGGGGCCGCACGAACCCGGCCACGCACACCCCCAGCCGTTCGGCCGTCTGCACGGCCAGGCTGGACGGGGCCGACACCGCGGCCAGCACCGGGATGCCCGCCACCGCCGCCTTCTGCACCAGCTCGAAGCTCACCCGCCCCGACACCACCAGCACGTGGTCGGCCAGCGGCAGCCGCCCGTCGAGCAGCGCGTGCCCCACCAGCTTGTCGACCGCGTTGTGCCTGCCCACGTCCTCCCGCACGGCGACAAGCCCGCCGTCGAAGTCGAAGAGGCC
>DASYMT010000386.1:0-15250 GCA_036008925.1 Acidimicrobiales bacterium
CCGAACACGGAAGTTAAGCCTGCCAGCGCCGATGGTACTTGGGGGGTAGCCCCCTGGGAGAGTAGGTCGTCGCCGGAATAAATCGCATGAAACGAGCGCCTCCTTCGGGGGCGCTCGTTTCGCGTCCCGCCTCATGCCGTTTTGGGCCCCGTTCCGCCGCCACGGTGTCTTTCGGTGCCCAAAAAAAGGGGTGGCATTGGCGGTGCGGCAGCCCCGTCATCCGGCGTTCTGGGCCCGACCAGCGGTCAACTAGATTGCGGCCCATGACCCCCGCCGACGGCGACCGAGGGCGCCGCTCTCGGGAGGGTGGTCGCTCGGACGCTCGCCCCACCCCCCGCCCTGCTCCTCGCTCAACCCCCCGCTCTGGGGGCCGCGCCGATCCTGGCGCGCCCCGTGGCCCCCGCCGGTCCTCCGACGCGGCCGGCTCCAGCGCCTCCCGCAGCCGTGGCTCGTCCGAGCGCTCAGGCTCAGGCGCCGGCTCGGGTCGACCCCGCAGCGCGGCACCGCGCGCGGGCACCGACCGGTCGGGCCGCGACCCCCGCCCGCCCCGGGCTGAGCGCGAGCGCGACCGGGACTCCCGCAACCCCCGATCGGCTGGCGGCGCCCGCGACGACCGGCCCCGCCCCACCGGGTCAGGCCGTCCTGGTCGAGCCTCCGATGCGGGCGCCCGCCCTGATCGCCCGTCCCGGCCCCGTGCCGGTTCGGCCTCGGCGGGCAGCGGCGGCGCCTCCACCGGCCGACCCCCCCGCCCCCGCCGAGCCGATGCGCCCGCCGCCCGCCCGGCCCGCCCATTCGCCCGCGACGACCGCGGCCGCGCCCCCCGCGACGGCGCGTCCTCCAGCGGCCGCCCGACCGGCCCGCGGCCCCGCCCCGGCACAACCGGCCGGGACCGCGCATGGGACACGGACCGTCCAGCCCGCCCGCGCACGTCTGACCGGCAGGCCCCTCCGGCGGCCCGGGGCACCAGGGGAACGGCCGCCCGGCCCAGCCCGGCCGACAGACCCCGTCCTGCCCCGGCCCGGGACACGCGCGCCGCACCCGGCCGCCCCGCCTCCGGCGACCGGCAGCCCCGCGGCGCAACGCCCTCTCGGCCTCGGTCGGACAGCGGCTATCAGCCCCGCGGCCGGTCCGATGGCCCCCCGCCCCGCACGCGCACCGAGGGCGGCTATCCCTCGCGGTCCCGCTCCGACAGCGCCTATCCCTCGCGCCCCCGGTCCGATCGCGATGGCGGCCCGTCGCGTGCCCGCGCCGACGGGGCTCCCACCCGTGGCCGCTCCGACTCCGCCTACCCGTCCCGGCCCCGATCCGACGGCACGCCCTCCCGCGGTCGCTCCGACAGCGCGTACCCCTCGCGCCCCCGATCCGACCGCGCCGGCGGCCCGCCTGCCGGCACGAGCCGGGCATCAGGGGCCCCCGCGCCTCGCCGGACTCCCGTTCGACGCCGCGACGCGGCCCCCGGCCTGGAGCCCGAGGCCCGCCGGGCCGTGGCCCGAGGCCGCACCGGCGCAGCCGGCGACCGGGACACAGACAAGCCCGCGCCCCGCAACTGGGGTGGTGTGGCCCGCCAAGGCGCGCGCGTGGTGGGGGAGCCGGGCGAGGGCACGGCCAGCCGCATCTGGCGCGAGGCGGTCGAGAAGGAGCGCGACCGCGGCGCACCGCCCGAGTGGGCGCCCGACGTCTGGATCGAGGACCCGGACGACGACGCCCCCACCGGCGACGCCCCGGCCCGCGCCGCCGACGCCAGGTCCTTCACCACAGGGTCATCCAGCACGGGGTCCTCCAGGGCCCGCACCGGCAGAACGGCCGACACCGGCGTGGCCACGGTGCACAGCACCCCGGCCCGTCGGCCGCCGCGGCTGCCTGCGCCGGTCAAGGACGAGCTGGGCCGGGCCAACCGCCGCCTGGCCCCCAAGCTGGAGGCCCGCATGGGCGAGGCCGTGCGGGCCTATGAGCGCGACCGCTATCAGGACGCCCGCCGCATCCTTCGCACCCTGGTCGAGGCCGCGCCCGACGCAGCCGCCGTCCGCGAGCTGTACGGCCTCACGCTCTACCGCCTGAGCAAGTGGGCCGAGGCGCTCAAGGAGCTCGAGGCGTTCCATTCGCTGTCCGGCTCCCACGACCAGCACCCGGTCCTGATGGACAGCAACCGGGCGCTGCGGCGTTGGGGGGCGGTGGAGGAGCTGTGGGCCGACCTCCGGGCCGCCTCGCCGGGCGCCGAGGTGGTGGCCGAGGGCCGCATCGTGGCCGCAGGCGCCCTGGCCGACCGGGGCAGGCTGGCCGAGGCCATCCAGGTACTCGAGCGGGCGCCCAGCGATATCAAGCGCCCCAAGCTCCACCACCTCCGCACCTGGTACGCGCTGGCCGACGCGTACGAGAAGGCGGGCGAGATCCCCCGGGCCCGGGCCTTGTTCACCACGGTCCTGCGCCACGACGCCGACTTCGCCGATGTCGGGGAGCGCCTCGCGGGCCTGGGCTGAGGCCCCTCGGCTCACGCCGACGCCTCGGTAATTCAGTCGTCGGTGTCACACCCCCGTGGCACAATGCGGACCGGCGTTCGCGATCGACGCTCGCGGTTCCCTCGATCGCCTGGAATCTCCAAGCGAAGGGAACCGCAATGCCGCACCTGCCGCCTGCAGTGGCGGACGTGCTGCGCTCGATCGCCCATGTCCTCGACGCTGTCGCCGAGAGGGCCGGATGGCATCGGCCTGCCCAGCTCGTCCGTATCGACGCCCTGCCTTGCTCGCCTGACGAGCAGGTCCAGTTCGCCGTCCAGCCGCTGCCTCCAGGCGTCCATCCCCTCACCGCGCTGGCCGGGTATATCGCCGACCCGGCCTGCGTGGGGCTGGGCGTGGTCGCCGAGGGTCGGGCCTACGACCCGGAGGCGGCGGCTGGGCGGGGCTCGCTCGGGACCGTGCGCGTGGTGGAGCTCGTCGCTCGCGACGGCACGCGGGTGAGCGCGCTGCGCCGAAGACACGGCGAGCTTCGGGTGGAGGCGCCACCGCCCACCGCGCCCGCGGGCGAGCTGACGCAGGCCCTGGCCCGGGCGCTCGGCGTGACCCTGGTCGACGGGCGGCCTGCCGCGGCCGTCGACTGCGAGGTTGGAGGCGGAAGCTGGGGCAGAGGCGGGGGCGGCGACGGGCGGAGAGGGGCCTCGTGAACGTGGCCGTGGTGCAGGGCTGTCTGAGCAGCGCGCCGGTGGAGCGGGTGCTGCCGTCGGGCGACCGGATGGTGTCGCTGGAGGTGTCGGTGCCGCGGCGCGGGCCCGGCCAGAAGGGCGAGACGGTGCCGGTGGCGTGGCCGAACCCGCCCGCCAATGCCATCGACCTGGCGCCGGGAACGCAGGTGATGGTGCTCGGCCGGGTCCGCCGCCGGTTCTTCCGGGTGGGCGGGTTCACGCAGAGCCGGACCGAGGTGGTGGCCGAGTCGGTGGTGCCGCTGCGGCGGCCGAAACGAGTGGCCGACCTGCTGGCCGAGGCGGTGGCGCGGCTGGAGGCGTGACCACGAGGACGCCCGTCTGCGGACGGGCGTCGCAGAGAGGACCGATCGCGAACGTGGCCGTGGTGCAAGGCTGCCTGAGCAGCGCGCCCGGTGGAGCGGGTGCTGCCCTCGAGCGACCGGCTGGTGTCGCTGGAGGTGTCCTTGCCGCGGCGCGGGCCCGCCCAGATGGGGCGAGACGGTGCCGGTGGTCTGGCCCGACGCGCCTGGCAATGCCACCCAATTGGCGCCGGGCACCCAGGTCCTTGTGCTGGGGCGCGTGCGACGCCGGTTCTTTCGGGCGGGCGGGTTCACCCGAGCAAGACCGAGGTGGTGGCCGAGTCGGTGGTGCCGGGCCAGAGCCCCAAGAAACGCGGCGACGACGCTGGACACGGCGCGTCGGCGCATCAGTTCGAGCGAAAACGGAGGGTCCGTGCAAGAACTTTGACACTCGGCCGCTGCTCCTTCGTAGTTCAAAGGTGCTAGGCCGCGGACGGCCGGAGGGAGGCCGACCGTTCGCGGCCAACGATAGGCTCGTGCCCATGGATCTTGAGAAGCTGCTCGGTGACGACGCCGAAGACCTGCTCACGTACGAGTCCAAGGGCATCCCCAAGGAGGACCTGGTGCTGCCGGGCCCGGACTTCGTGGGGCGGGTGGTCACCGAGAGCGACCGCTCGATTCAGGTCCTGCGCAGCCTCCAGCAGGTCTACGGCACCGGCCGGCTGGCCAACACCGGCTATCTGTCGATCCTGCCGGTCGACCAGGGCATCGAGCACTCGGCCGCGGCCAGCTTCGCCAAGAACCCGGCCTACCTCGATCCCAAGAACCTGATCGAGCTGGCCATCGAGGCCCAGTGCAACGCCGTGGCCACCACGTTCGGGGTGCTCGGCATCGTGGCCCGGCGCTATGCCCACCGCATCCCGTTCATCGCCAAGATCAACCACAACGAACTGCTCACCTACCCCAACAAGTTCGACCAGATCATGTTCGGCTCGGTCCGAGAGGCGTGGAACCTGGGCGCCGCGGCCGTGGGGGCGACCATCTACTTCGGCTCCGACAACGCCACCCGCCAGATCCAAGAGGTCAGCGAGGCCTTTCAGGAGGCCCACGAGCTCGGCATGTTCACCGTGCTGTGGTGTTACCTGCGCAACAGCGAGTTCAAGCAGGACGGGGTCGACTACCACGTGTCGGCCGACCTCACCGGCCAGGCCAACCACATCGGCGCCACCATCGAGGCCGACATCATCAAGCAGAAGCAGCCCGAGAACAACGGGGGCTACAACGCCTTCAAGGGCTACGGCAAGACCGACAAGCTCGTCTACGACGAGCTGACCACCGACAACCCCATCGACCTCACCCGCTGGCAGTTGGCCAACTGCTACATGGGCCGGGTGCCGCTCATCAACTCGGGCGGGGAGTCGAAGGGCGAGGGCGACCTGGGCCAGGCCGTGCGCACCGCCGTCATCAACAAGCGGGCGGGCGGCGCAGGCCTGATCGTGGGGCGCAAGGCGTTCCAGCGGTCGCGCAAGGACGGCGTCGAGCTGCTCAATGCGGTGCAGGACGTCTTCTTGGACCCGAACGTCACCATCGCCTGACCCGGCGACCCCCACCACCCAACGTCCCCGCCCCACCCCGCCCGCCCCTCCAACCGGTTCGGGGCACCGTCAGTTCGGCATAGCGACGTGGCGGTGCCGACAAGGGGAAGGCGGACACGCCTGTCGCCGTCCTTCACCGTTTCCCCCACCCTCAGCGGTACACTCGCCACCCGGCGCCCAGACGTCCGGGGGACTACGTGACCGACACCGCAGAACACCCACTCCAGGCCCTCGACCGGGTCGTGATCCGCTTCGCGGGTGACTCGGGCGACGGGATGCAGCTCACCGGCGACCGGTTCACCAGCGCGAGCGCGCTGTTCGGCAACGACCTGTCGACCCTGCCCGACTACCCGGCCGAGATCCGGGCCCCGGCCGGGACGCTGGCGGGCGTGTCGGCCTTCCAGGTCAGCATCGCCGACCACGACATCCTCACCCCGGGCGACGCGCCCAACGTGCTCGTGGCCATGAACCCGGCCGCCCTCAAGGCCAACCTCAAGGACCTCCTGGCGGGCGGCACGGTCCTGGTCAACAGCGACGCCTTCGACGAGCGGAACCTGGCCAAGGCGGGCTACGCGGCCAACCCGCTCACCGACGAGAGCCTGGCCGGCTACACCGTCTACGAGATCCCCATGACCAGCCTCACCCTGGAGGCGGCCAAGCCCACCGGCGCCAAGCCCCGCGACGCCGAGCGCAGCAAGAACTTCTTCGCCCTGGGCGTCGTGTCGTGGATGTACACCCGGCCGGTGGAGGCGACGCTGGAGTGGATCACCAAGCGGTTCGCCAAGACGCCGACGGTGGCCGAGTCGAACGCCCTGGCCTTCAAGGCGGGCTACAACTTCGGCGAGACGGCCGAGCTGTTCGAGAGCGCCTACGAGGTCCACCCCACCCACTTCGAGCCCGGCACCTACACCAACATCAGCGGCAACACAGCGGTGGCGTGGGGCCTGGTGGCGGCGGGCCAACTGGCCAAGCTGCCCGTGTTCTTGGGCTCGTACCCGATCACGCCCGCTTCGGACATCCTGCACGAGCTGTCGAAGCACAAGAACTTCGGCGTGCGCACCATGCAGGCCGAAGACGAGATCGCGGGCGTCGGCGCCGCCCTGGGCGCGGCCTTCGGCGGCCACCTGGCGGTGACCACGACCAGCGGGCCCGGCGTCGTCCTCAAGAGCGAGACCATCGGCCTGGCCATCAGCATGGAGCTGCCGCTGGTCATCATCGACATCCAGCGGGGCGGCCCGTCGACGGGCCTGCCCACCAAGACCGAGCAGGCCGACCTGCTGCTGGCGGTGTACGGCAGGCACGGCGAGTCGCCCCTGCCGGTCATCGCGGCAAAGACCCCGGCCGACTGCTTCTGGATCGCCATCGAGGCGGCCCGCATCGCCATCAAGTACCGCACGCCGGTCATCCTCCTGAGCGACGGCTACCTGGCCAACGGGACCGAGCCCTGGAAGCTGCCGAACGTGGCCGACCTGCCCGACATCAGCTCGCCCTTCGCCACCGAGCCCAACGCCACCGACGACGAGGGCAAGCCCCTGTTCCTGCCCTACCTGCGCGAGCCGGAGACGCTGGCCCGCCCGTGGGCGGTGCCGGGGACGCCGGGCCTCGAGCACCGTATCGGCGGGCTGGAGAAGTCGGACCCGACTGGCAACATCAGCTACGACCCGGCCAACCACGAGCACATGGTGCAGACCCGGGCGGCCAAGATCGCGGGCATCGCCAAGGAGATCCCGCCGGTCGAGGTGGACGACCCCTCGGGCGACGCCGACCTGCTGGTGCTGGGCTGGGGCTCCACCTACGGCAGCATCGCGGCGGCGGCCGGGATGGTCAGGGCCGGGGGCAAGAAGGTGGCCCACGCCCACCTCACCCACCTGAACCCGTTCCCGGCCAACCTGGGCGACGTGCTGCGCCGCTACAAGCGGGTCATCGTCCCCGAGATGAACCTGGGCCAGCTCAGCAAGCTTGTGCGGGCCGAGTTCCTGGTCGACGCCCGGCCGGTGGGGAAGGTCCAAGGCCAGCCGTTCAAGGCCACCGAGATCGAAGCAGCCGTCAACGAGGCGCTGGAGGGGTTGCAATGACCGACGTGGCCGTCCCCCTGACCACGAAGAAGGACTGGTCCAGCGACCAAGAGGTGCGCTGGTGCCCGGGCTGCGGCGACTACTCCATCCTCACCGCCGTCCAGATGCTCATGCCCGAGCTGGGGATGCGCCGCGAGAACACGGTGTTCATTTCAGGCATCGGCTGCTCCAGCCGGTTCCCGTACTACATGAACACCTACGGCATGCACTCGATCCACGGGCGGGCGCCTGCCATCGCCACGGGCCTGGCCGTGGCCCGCCCCGACCTCGACGTGTGGGTGGTCACCGGCGACGGCGACGGCCTGTCGATCGGCGGCAACCACCTGATCCATGCGCTGCGCCGCAACGTCAACCTCACCATCTTGCTGTTCAACAACCAGATCTACGGGCTGACCAAGGGCCAGTACTCGCCGACCAGCGAGGTGGGCAAGGTCACCAAGTCGACGCCGTTCGGCTCGGTCGACCACCCGTTCAACCCGGTCAGCCTGGCCCTGGGGGCCGAGGCCAGCTTCGTGGCCCGCACCCACGACCTCGACCGCAAGCACATGATGGAGGTCTTCCGACGGGCCCATGACCACAAGGGCGCGTCCTTCGTCGAGATCTACCAGAACTGCAACGTGTTCAACGACGGCGCCTTCGAGCAGATCACGGGCAAGGAGAACCGGCCCAACATGCTGATCCCGCTCGAGCACGGCAAGCCGATCCGCTTCGGCCCCGACGGCGGCAAGGGCGTGGCCCTCGACGACCAGGGCCGGGCCCGCATCGTCGACGTGGCCGAGGTGGGGGAGGAGCACATCGTCGTCCACGACGAGCGCCGGGACGACCCCGGGCTGGCCTTCACCCTCAGCCGCCTGTCGCACGGGCCGTACGAGCCCACGCCCGTCGGGGTGTTCCGAACCGTCGAGCGCCCGGCCTACGGCGAGCAGATCCAGCGCCAGCTCCTCGACGCCCAGGACCGCCAGGGGCCCGGCGACCTCGAGGCCCTGCTGGCCAGCGGCAGCACCTGGCAGGTCTGACCGGGCAGGTCTGACCGCCACCTGACTGTCGGGTCGCCAGGGTGGTTAGGTAGTGTTTCGGACGCCATGCGCAACCTGTCATTCCGAGCAGCCCGCCTGCTCCGGGGCGTAGGCGCTGGGACCCTGGCCGCCGGTCTCGCACTGGCGGCCATCGGCTCCGACGTGCCTGCGGCCAATGCCATCTCCAAGGTCACTGTCACCGGGGGCTACTACTGGGCCGACCAGCCGCCTCCGCAGCCCCCGCCCGTCGGCCAGCCCCTCGGCAACCTGCCCAACCCCACCGTCCCTTCGGGCGACTGGGCGGTGGCCGCCCGGCACGACGAGTCGAACATGGAGACGTTCGTCCACCTCGACCTGTCCTCGCTGCCGTCGCCCGGCACGGCCAGCAACTTCGTGCTCCACCTGGCCGAGGACGCGGGCAGTGCGGGAACGGCGACGGCGGCCATCACCGTGGCGCCCGTCCACGAGTACTACGGCGACGACGCCATCGCCCGCCCTTACAACGAGCGGCCGACGGTGGCCCCCAACGCCACCAAGGTCCAGGGCCAGCGCTCGACCACGGGCGAGTGGACGTGGGACGTGACCGCGCTCGTGACCGAGTGCCTCACCAACGGCGAGACGTCGTGTGGCATGGCCGTGCAGCCTGCGCGCGGCACCTTCCAGGCCAACCTGGTCGGGCCCACCGCGCCCGAGGACCCCACCGGCACCCGGCATCCGCCGTATGCCATCGGCGACGCGGCCTCGGCCAGCACCGGGTCCACCACCGAGACGACGTCGGGCACCACCGAGACGACCACCTTCACCGACACGGGCTCGGGGTCAAGCCCCCTGCCCGACGTGACCCCGTCCCTCCCCGAGGTGCCCGTGGCCGCCGTCCCCAATCCGATCAACACGCCGATCCCGCCCGCCGCCGCCCCCCGGGTGGCGGTGCCCGTGCAGCCCGCATCCACGGGGGGCAAGCCCAACAAGGCCCTGCCCCTCGCCTTCTTCCTCGCTGCGCTGGGCATGGTCGCCCTGCTCGGCTCGTTCATGTTCGCCCTGGGCGAGGCGGGCGAGCCCGCCCTCACCCGGACCGGCACCGTCTTTCGGACCCTCGATGAGTGGCTGGCCGCCTCAGGGTCCCAGAGCAAGGAGTGACAGTGAAGCGTCGTCCGCTCTCCATCCTCATGGTCCTTCTCACTGTGTGCGTGCTGATCGCGGGCGCCTGCGGCCAGAAGCAGGGCGTGCATTTGGCCACCGGCGGGGGCAGCGGCGGCGGCTCGGGCGGCGACAGCCTGGGCGGGTCTGACGGGACCGGCGGCGGCGGGGGCGGCTCGGCCCTCGGCGGCAGCTCAGGCGGGTCCACCGGCGGGGGCGGAGGGTCAAGTGTGGGCGGCGGCTCGGGCGTGTCCGGCGGCGGGGCCACGGGCACGGGCGGCGGCGGGACCACCGGGGGCGGCGGGGGCGGCGGCGGGGGTGGTGGCGGCGGCAGCCTGCCCGGCGACAGCACCGGCGTCACCAACGACCAGATCGTGATCGGCATCCATGCCCCGGCCACCGGTGCGGGCGCCCCGGCGGCCAGCTTCCAGAACTACTACGACGTCTACTTCAAGTACCTCCAGTCCAAGGGTCTGAAGATCAACGGCCGCAACGTCGTCGTGAAGTTCGAGGACGACGGCTACACCCCGAGCCAGGCCCGGGCCGCGTGCAAGAAGCTGGTCGAGGAGCAGCACGCCTTCCTCCTGGTGGGCGGGGGCGGCACCGACCAGATCGTGGAGTGCGCCAAGTACGCCGACAGCGTGGGCGTGCCCTATCTGGCCGAGGGCGTGACCGAGCTGAGCGTGAACAAGCTGAAGCGGTACTTCGCCGAGTCGATGACGTACCGGGCCCAGGGCGTCCTGTTGGCCAAGTACATCAAGAACAAGACGGGCAAGACCAAGTGGGCCATGATCCGGGGCAACACGGCCAACTTCGAGGACGCCCACACCGGGTTCGTGGGCGCGGCCAATGCAGCCGGGCTGAGCAAGGTGTACGACACGTCGGTTCCCAAGGATGCCGACAACCAGACCATGGCGTCGGAGGCGAGCAAGTTCTGCGCACCGAGCGCGGGCACCGCGGCCGACAAGTCCGACGTGGCGCTGTACCCGCTCATGTCGCCCAAGCTGTTCATCGCCTTCGCCCTGGCCGCGGCCCAACAGCAGTGCTTCCCCCGCTACGCGGGCATCGGCATCACCCTGGGCCTCGACGTGGTTGCGTCGGCCGCCTGCGGGGCGTTCAAGAACGGGGCGACCTTCTTCTCGCCCTACCAGGCCCTGCCCGAGGCCGACCCCGAGTTCAAGCAGTACACGGCGGGCAAGACCGACGTGGACGACATCGCCTACGCCTTGTGGGCGGCCGAGAAGCTGCTGGCCGCCCAACTCCAAGCGGGGGGCAGGAGCCTCACCCGGCAGAGCTTCGTCAACGGGATCCTCGCCACCAAGGTCTTCGACGTGGGGACCTATCCCAAGGTCGTCTACGACAACACCCGATTCGGGGGCACGGCCGTTCACGTGCTGCGGGCCGAGTGCAACAGCGGCAAGGGCCACTACGTGACCGAGTCGCAGAACAACCCGGGCTTCTAAGCCGCCCATGATCCTCGCGCTGAGTCTCGGCCGCCCGATCGTCCTGGGGCTGGTCCAAGGGGCCGCCTTCGGCCTGGTCGCCATCGGCCTGGTGCTCATCTACAAGAGCAGCCGGGTGTTCAACTTCGCGGCCGGCGAGTTCGCCACGCTCGGGGCCTTCGGCTACTACCTGGCCAACGACCACGTGCCCCTGTGGGCGGCCGCGGTCGTCGGCACGCTGGTGGGCGTCGGGGCCGGGCTGGTGACCGAGCGGCTGGTGGTGCGACCCCTGGCCAACCGGCCCAAGGTCACGGTGCTGGTGGCCACCGCGGCGACCGCCATCACCATCATCGCCCTGCAGTTCCTCTTGGGCGCCACGGGCAAGACCTTCAGCGTCAAGCCGCTCATTGCGGGCACGCTGCCGTTCCGCGTCTTCGGGGTGTTCGTCTCCTGGCAGCAGTTGCTGATCGTGGTGGTGCTGGTCCTGGCGGGCGGCGCCTTGGCCCTGTTCTTCGCCTTCACCGACCTCGGGCTCGCCACCCTGGCCGCCAGCCAGGAGCCCACGGCCAGTCGGCTGATGGGCATTCGCATCAACCGGGTGGCCATGCTCACGTGGGCCGTGGCCGGGGGCCTGGGCGGGCTGGCCGGCGTGCTGCTCAGCCCCACGCTGGGGAACTTCACCCCGGCCTACGGGACCACCGACCTCCTCACCCAGTCGTTCACCGCCGCGGTGCTGGGCGGCATGACGTCGATGCCCGGCGCCTTCCTCGGCGGCATCGTCCTCGGCCTGGTCCAGAACATGGCCCAGTTCAACATCAGCCCGGACAAGGTGCCGGGGGCCCAGTTCGCCGCCGTGCTGGTTGTGCTCGTGGCCGTCCTGGCCATCCGGCCGACCGGCATCTTGGGCAAGGAGGCCTGATGACGGCGACCCTCGAACGACCCGACACGGACGAGCCGGCCGAGGCCGCACGCCACGACGGCGGGGGCCGCTTCCGGCCGACGGCGGCAGGCTGGGGCGGACGGGCCGCCGTCGGGGTGGGCGTGCTGCTCGTGGCCCTCTGGTACTGCCTGCACTTCTCGCAAGGGCGCTCGGACATCCTGGCCAGCGGCCTGGTGATCGCGGTGGGGGCGCTCAGCCTCAACGTGCTGGTCGGCTACGTGGGCCAGATTGCGCGCGGTCACCAGGCCTTCATCGGGATCGGCGCCTTCACGGCCGCCTACGTCATCGGCCAGTCGGGCCAGAGCTTCTACGTGGGGCTGTTGGCGGGGGCGGCGGTGGGCGCGGTCCAGGCCATCGTCTTGGGCCTGATCGCCCTGCGGGTGCGGGGGCTCTACTTCGCCCTGGTGACCCTGTCGTGGGGCGTGGTGGCCGAGAACTGCTTCTTCCGGCTCAAGGGCTTCACCGGCGGCGGCGCAGGAGCCACCGCCCCCCGCCCCGGCGGCTTCACCACCGACCGGGCCTTCTTCGTGATGTGCGCCATCGTCCTCAGCGTGGTGCTGCTGGTGGACTGGCGGCTCATGTCGACCAAGGCGGGCCGGGCCTTCCAGGCCATCCGGGAGAGCCCGGCGGTGGCGGCCAACTACGGCGTGAACGTCCAGCTCTACACGCTGTACGCCTTCGCGGTGGCGGGCACCTACGCAGGCGTGGCGGGCGCCCTGTACGCGGCCCGGCGGGTCACCATCCAGTCGGCCGACTTCTCCTTCGCCTCCATCGCCCTCACCTACCTGATCGTGACGGTGGTGGGAGGGCTGCGCCGGCGCGGCGGCATCGTCCTGTTCGCCGTGTTGTACGTGCTGGGCGGCCAGTACCTGCCGGGCTGGGTGCGGAGCATGCCCATCGGCGACACGCTGAAGGCCAACGCCGGGTACCTGGTGCAGGCCCTGTCGGGCCTGCTCGCCATCCTCACCCTGATCTTCCAGCCCGAGGGGCTGGGGACGTTCACCGCCCCGTTGGGCCGGTGGCTGAAGGGCGGGCGGTTCCATCTCGGCCACGGCGGCGGCGGCGCGGAGGGCATCAATGTCCGTCCTTGAGGCCGACTCCGTCTCCATCCGCTTCGGCGGCGTGCAGGCGCTGACCGACGTCACCGTCAAGGTGGGCGAGTACGAGATCGTCGGGCTGATCGGGCCCAACGGGGCAGGCAAGACGACGATCTTCAACTGCATCACCGGCTTCTACCGGCCCCAGGAGGGGCGCATCCGGTTCAAGGGCGTCGACGTGTCGGAGATGCCCGCCCACGAGCGCAGCGCCATGGGCATGGGGCGCACGTTCCAGAACGTCGGGCTGGTCAAGACCGAGACCGTGCTGGAGAACATGCTCACGGCCCAGCACGCGTCGATCGACTACAGCCCGCTGGCCGGCATCGTCGGCCTGCCCCAGACCTTTAGGGCCGAGCGCAAGCTGCGCAAACGGGCCGACGCGCTGCTGGAGATGCTGCACCTGGGGCATCTGCGGGACCTGCCCGTGGCGGGCCTGCCCTACGGCGTGCTCAAGCGGGTGGAGATCGCCACCGCCCTGGCCACCGACCCGGACCTGCTGCTGCTCGACGAGCCGGGCTCGGGGCTGGGGCCCGAGGAGGCGGACAAGCTGGGCGACGAGCTGCTCGCCCTGCGCGACGAGTTCGACCTGACCATCGTGATGATCGAGCACCACGTGCCGCTGGTGGTGCGCATCTGCGACTACGTGTACTGCCTCAACTTCGGGATGCTGCTGACCGAGGGCCTGCCCCTCGACGTGCGCAACCACCCCGAGGTGGTGGCCGCCTATCTGGGCGAGGAGGCCCCGGAGGCGGAGGCCGAGGCCGAGCGGCTGGAGGCGGCCCATGTGGCGGCCGAGTTGGGTGCCTCGCGGTCGTCGAGGTCGTCGGAGTCGTCGGGGTCGGGGGAGGGCTGATGGCGCTGCTCGAGGTGCGGGGGCTGGAGGTCGGCTACGGGGCCATCCCCGTGCTCCAGGGGATCGACTTCGATGTCGAAGAGGGCAGGACCACCGTCCTTTTGGGGTTGAACGGCGCAGGCAAGACCACGACGGTCACCACCATCGCCGGGCTGTTGAAGCCGTGGGGCGGGTCGATCGTGTTCGACGGCCAGGAGATCGGCGGGCGCGACCCGGCCGTGCTGGTCGAGCGGGGGCTGACCCTCGTGCCCGAGGGGCGGCGGGTGTTCCCGGCGTTGACCGTGGCCCAGAACCTGCGGCTGGGCACGTGGACCAAGCGCAAGCGCAAGGCCGAGACGGCCGAGACCGAGGAGCGGGTGTACGAGTACTTCCCCATCCTCTTGGAGCGCCGGGAGCAGATGGCCGGGACGCTGTCGGGCGGCCAGCAGCAGATGCTGGCCATCGGCCGGGGGTTGATGAGCCTGCCCCGGCTGATGCTGATCGACGAGGCGTCGTTGGGCCTTTCCCCGGCGTTGGCCAAGACCGTGTTCCAGATCGTGGACCGGATCAACGAGGCGGGCGTGACCGTCATCATCGTGGAGCAGAACGTGGGTGTCCTGCGCCACGCCCACGAGGCGCTCGTGATGGAGAAGGGCTCGCTGGTGTACCAGGGCTCGGCCGAGCAGCTCAGCAAGGGAGACGAGCTGCGTACCACCTACCTCGGCGGCGCCGCCTAAGCCCGCACACCGCCTTCTGGTCGCGCCCACGTCGGTATGCCGACGTCAGCGCGATCAGACTGCTCTGGGGGTCGGCGGGGGCGGGGTCAGCGGGAGGTGCGGGTGCGGCGGCGGGTGGCCCGGCGGGTGCGGTCCTCGGCCAACTCGACCGCGCCGTCATCCGCGGTCGGGTTGCAGATGCGGCAGGGGGACAGGCCCTCGGCCTCGGCCGCCTCGACCGGCATGACGCCCAGGTTCTTGCCCTGGGCCAGCCTGCAGTCGGGCCGGTGGAACGACGTGCTGCCCACCACGACCATGCCCGGGGCCACGGCCTGGGCCGCGGGCGCCCCATAGGAAGCGCCCCCGCCGTTGGTGCCCGCCCCGCCTGCGCCCACCGCGTTGGCCAGCCGGTTGACCGCAGTGGACAGCTCGCTGAGCTGGTTCTGGAGGATGGCCCGGTCCCTGCGGCTGTTCTGCACGGCCACCAGGCCCATGCCGATGACCACCAGGGCCAGCCCGAAGGCCCCGCCCGAGAGCAGATAGGGGATCTGGCCGGACACGAAGTCGATGCCCGCCGCCCCATTCCACGCCAGCCCGATGGCCAGCAGCCCGATGGCACAGCACCCAAGCCCCAACTGTCCGCCGAGCTTGCCCCACGTCCGCTTCATGCCGGAATCGTAGACGCCGCCACCACCCGGAGGCCCAGTCCAGACCACTCGGCCGACACCACCCGCAGTCCCGCCTCGGCCACCAGCGCCTCGGCCGTGGCCGCCCCCGGCCTTCGCAACGACACCGTGCCCTCGAACGACTCGCCCCCCTCGGTGAAGCGGCGGTGGTAGTGCAGCACGTCGGCCCCGGCGTCGACGGTGAGCGAGCCGACGAGGGTCACGCCGTCGGCCGACGCCAGCTCCTCGGGGGGCACGTCC
>DASYMT010000387.1:0-12223 GCA_036008925.1 Acidimicrobiales bacterium
GGTGGACGGGGGCTTGGGTCGGCCGAGAACTACCACCTGATCGAGGAACTGGCAGACGTGCTCCGGGCCGCAAAGGGCGCGAGCCGCGCCATCGTCGACGCGGGCTGGGTGCCCTACTCGTACCAGGTGGGCCAGACGGGCAAGACGGTGAAGCCCACCGTCTACATCGCGGCGGGCATCTCGGGCGCCACCCAGCACATGGTGGGCATGAAGGGCTCGAAGAACATCGTCGCCATTAACAAGGACCAGGAGGCGCCGATCTTCTCGATCGCCGACCTGGGCATCGTGGGCGACGTGCACAAGGTGCTGCCCAAGCTCATCGAGGCGCTTCAGGCCCGCAGCTAGAGGCCCGCTTAGGAGGCGGGTGCGACGAGTGATCGACTCGACCACGCCGGTCAGCCTCATCGTCGCATTGCCGCCGTAGAGGGCGCTGGCGGGAAAGGTCTGGTATTCGCTCCACGCCCCCCGGCCTGACGACGCCCCCGCCTTCGTCGCCCGCTTCATAAGGGGAGATTCGGGCAAAAAGCAAACGCTCCGTGCGGGTGGGGGACGCGCCGCCGCGTCCCCCGATCCGCTATCAACAGTCCAACAACAGTTGGGCGGTGGCCGTGAACGAAGCCGAGGGTTGGCTGGTGGCCTCGAACTCGGCCGCCCCGTGGATCTCGACGATGCAACTGATCGTCACCGTGGGCGGATCCGTCCGGATGGTGATGCGGCACCTGCCGTCCACCACCGCGGTGGCGCCCACGCGCGTCAATGTGATCGATGCCGATCCGGCGAAGCTCTCGTGGCAGTTGATGAGGACGTATACGACGACGCGAATCGGCGGGTCGGCGCAGTCACCCGTGAGCCCGGCCGCGCCCATGACGAGGTCCTCATAGCCGATGCTGTCGCCGCTGAACGTGCAGTGGGCAACAAACGGCAAGCCGTTGAACACGCCGGCCAACGTGCCGTCCACGTTGTAGTGGTGGGTCTCGCTGGCCATGCCGATTCCCGGGCTGGCGGTGACGTCGCCCTCGAACTGGGCGTGCCCGGCGCCCACGACCGCGCTGGCGGGCGCGGCCGGGGCGATCAAGGCCACGAGCGCCGTGATGAGGGCGGCTTTGAGCCACCGATTGCGTTTCATATTTCCTCCCAACGAGGCGGCCGTGGGTCAGAAAACCGCGCACAGGCCGTGGCCGGCCGCGTTGCACCCCCCCTGTGCAACAGGCGCGATCCCCCCGCCGCGGAGCGCAGCCCGCTGGGGCGAGTGGAACATAACGGACGAGTTGGAGACAACCCCCGATCGGGGGGTTTTGGTTGCCCCGAAGGGCCCATCGCCACGTGCGTAGGCTGCCACTCGATGACGTGGGCCAACTGGGCGGGGAACCAGCAGTGCGCGCCGGCCGCGGTGGAGCACCCGGGGAGCGAGGAGGAGCTGGCCCATGTGGTCAAGCGGGCCGCCTCCGAGGGGCGCACGGTGAAGGCGGTGGGAGCAGGCCACTCGTTCACCGACATCGCCTGCACCGACGGCGTGCAGCTTCAGCTCGACCGTTACGGCGACCTGGTGGAGGCCGACCGGGCCACGGGCCGGGTCACCGTGGAGGCGGGCATGACCCTGGGACGGCTCAACGACGCGCTGTGGGACATGGGCCTGGCCCTGCCCAACCTGGGCGACATCGCCTACCAGTCGGTGGCGGGCGCCATCTCCACGTCGACCCACGGGACCGGGCTCAAGCTCGGCGGCCTGGCCACCCAGGTCGTGGGGCTGCGGCTGGTGACGGGCGACGGCTCGGTGCTCAGCGCCTCGGCCGAGGAGGACCCGGACCTGTTCGCCGCGGCCCGGGTAGGGCTCGGCGCCGTCGGCCTGCTCTCCACCGTCACCCTCCAGACGGTGCCGCAGTTCAACCTGCGGGCGGTGGAGGAGCCCATGCGCATGGACACGGTGCTGCGCGACATCGACCGCCACGCCGAGGACAACGACCACTTCGAGTTCTACTGGGTGCCCCACACCGGCTGGGCCCTGACCAAGCGCAACAACCGGACCGACGACCCGGTGGGCGGGCGCTCCCGGGCGCGCGAGTTCGTGGACCGCACGCTGCTGGAGAACGTGGCCTTCGGGGCCGTGTGCCGGGTGGGGCGGTGGCGGCCTTCGCTCATCCCCCGGCTGTCCAAGGCGCTGCCGTCTTCGGGCCGGACCGAGTACGTGAACCGGTCGTACCGGGTCTTCACGTCGCCCCGGTACGTGCACTTCTACGAGATGGAGTACTCGGTGCCGCGCGACGCGGTGCCCGACGCGCTGCGGCAACTGGTGCGGTGGGTGGAGTCGAGCGGGCTGCGGCTCAACTTCCCGGTCGAGGTGCGGTTCACCGCGGCTGACGACATCTGGCTGTCGACGGCCCACGGCGGCGAGCGGGGCTACATCGCCGTGCACGTGTACCAGGGCATGCCGTACGAGCAGTACTTCCGAGGGGTCGAGGCGATCATGGGCCCGTTGGGCGGGCGGCCCCACTGGGGGAAGCTGCACTACCAGACGGCCGAGTCGCTGGCCCCGCGGTACCCGGCGTGGGACCGGTTCCAGGCCGTGCGCGGCCGCACCGACCCCGAGGGCCGCTTCGCCAACGCCTACCTCACCCGCGTCCTCGGCCCCCCCTAACCCGCGTTTCCACAGGGACAGTGCCTGTGGAAACGCGAGGTGGAGGGGGGTTAGGGGGCGGTTTCGAGGCCGGGCCAGAAGGGGGCCAGGTGGTCGGCGAACTCGGCCGTGGCCCGGTTCTCCTTGCGCAGCGCGCCCAGCAGCCCGTTGACCAGGCCGTTGTAGAACACCCGGCCCTCGGGCGGCCCCGGCGGCCCGGCGTCAGGCCCCCGCTCGGCCACCAGGGCCTGGGCCAGGTTGAACCAGGCGTGGAGCAGGTACTCCACCTCCTCCGGCTCGGCCTTGCCCTCCCACAGGAACACCTCGCCTTCGGCCGCCGCCTCCGACCACTCCTCCAGATAGGCGCTGAACTGGGCCGCCACCTGGATGGGGAGCTGCTTCAGCGCCGCGCCCACCACGCCCTTGGCGTAGTCCAGCCACGCCTGGGCCGAGTCGGAGGGCAGAGGGCCAAGCTGGACCTGCATTCAAGCGATGATCGCAGGGTTTTCCGGCAATGCAACCTCGGCCTCGCGGGGTATGCGGCGCAATGCCGCGAAACGCTCAGTCCGCGTCGATGGCCAGCACGGCGAAGGCCCGTCCGTGCTCCGGGTCCTCCACCGCCAGCCGCAGTTGCCAGCCCGTGTCGGGCTCCCCGGCGTCCCACCAGAACCACCGCAGCTCCTCGGCCGCCGCGCCCAGCTCGGCCCCGGGCACCGGCCAGTCGTCCAGCAGCCCGGCCACCGCGGCCAGCGCCCACCAGGCGTTGAACCGGCCCAGGGCCATGCCCCGCCGCCGCCCGTGGGCCCCGCCGCTGGCCCCCGCCCACGCCAGCCAGGCCAACGCCTCGCCGGGCGACAACGCCGTGAGTCGCACCCGCGGCGCGCCCAGGGCGGCCACCGCGCCTGAAGCGTCGCCCAGCACGGCCACCGCCTCGGCCCGCCCGTTGGACTCGGTGGTCCAGGCCCCGGCCACCTCCACCAAGGCGCGCACCGCGTCGGCGTCGTCGACCATCGGGGCGGCCGCGGCCCGCACCGCAGGCCCCCGCAGCACGGGCACCGGCGGGGTGGGGAACTGGGCCTCGTCGGGCTTGTACTCGGCCACGGGATAGGCGGGCTCCCACCCCTCAAGCGCCAACGGCAGGTCGAGCACGGCCGCGTCGACCCGGGCGTCGCCCCGCACGTCCTCGCCCCTGACCACTCGCTCGTGCGCGGCCATGGCGAGCGACGGGCCGGGCCCGGCAATGTCGTCCCACGCATGGGTCGACGCCGCCACCTCCGACAGCGGGCCCAGCGCGAAACGCCCGGCGTCGGGGTCGGCCACCACCAGGCGGGCCCAGGGCCCTGGCGCCTCCAGGGCCAGCCGGTACTCGGCGAAGGACGCCGCGGGCCAGAACTGCTTGCCCCGCTTGAGGGCCTCCCGGCACCGGTCCCGCAGGGCGACCAGGCCGTCCCAGTCCCGGCGTTCGCAGAGCTGGTCGACCTCCCGGATCAGCCCGTCCAGCTCGGCGTCGCTCACACCAGCGGCCAGGGGTAGGCGCGGTGGTCCTGGGGCGGGTTGGGGAACAGGCCGGAGCGGACCACGGCCCGGGCCCGCTTGGCCACGGCCCGCACCTCGGCGTCGGAGAGGCAGGGGCACAGCCGCTCCAGCGGGGCCGAGTCGAGACGCCGCAGGTCGTCGAGCAGCGCGTCGGGTACGGCCTCCCCGCCGAAGTCCCACATGACCGTGCGCAGCTTGGGCTCGACGTGGAAGCACAGGCCCTGGTCGATGCCCCAGATGCGGCCGTCCTCGCCCAGCAGGCAGTGTCCGCTCTTGCGGTCGGCGTTGTTGGCCACCAGGTCGAAGGCGGCGATCACCTTGAGGGCGTCGTGGCGGGCCTCGTCCTCCAGGAGGGTGTAGTAGTGCTCGGAGAAGTCGGCCGGGACGAAGCGCTGGAACGAGCCGGGGCCGAGCGGCCCGTCGACCCGCACGACGGTCTCAGGGACGACGCCCCACCCGAGCACGTCGGACAAGACGTAGGCGGCCGCCTCCCGCAGATAGAGCCCGTCGGGGAAGTCCCACAGCGGGCGCTCGCCTCGATGGGGCTTGTAGATGGCGGGCATGTCCACGCCGTCGAGGGACACGGTGGCCAGGAAGGTCGCGTTGGAGCTCCACGGCATCCGACCCTGTAGCTCGACCGCCCCCTTGGCCAGGACGGTCAGAGCGTCGGAGGCCGATGCCCGTTCGTCTTCGGGCACACGTGTCCCGCGGGGTCGAGCGGATAGTGGCAGAGGGGGCAGGGCGGGCGGCCCGACTCGACCAGTTGCGTTCCCCGGATGGCGAGGGCGCCCGCCTGCTCCCTGGTCACGAAGAAGCGGGCCTCGTCGCCGGTGTCGTCGCCCTCGGCCACGGCCTCCTCGGCCACCAGCAGCAGGCGGTCCAGCTCCTCGACGTAGGTGATGCCGAGCGCGCCCACCACCCACTCGGGGTCGGCGGGCTCCTCCAGCTCGAGCTCGTCGGGCAGGTGGCCGGGCCGGGCCAGCCCACCCAGCAGCTCGCCCAGGTACGTGCACAAGGCCCGCACCTGGCCCTTCTCCACCTTCAGCGTGACCCGCTCGCCGCCCTGCTTGGCCTGGAGCAGGAACATCCGCTGCCCGGGCGGGCCCACCGTGCCGACCGTCAGCCGGTCCACGTCGTTCAGCTCGTAGCTGCTCATACGACGTTGACCCCCAAGACGCTGGGGCCGCCGTCGGTATAGGCGATGGTGGTCACCGAGCAGGGGCTGATGACGATGCGCTGGAACAGGTCGAGATGGGTGCCCAGGGCGTCGGCCACCGCGGCCTTGATGGGGTCGGCGTGGGACACGCACACGATGGTCTCGCCCTGGTGCCGCGCCACCAGCCGGGCCAGGGCGCCGGTGATGCGGGTCTGCATCTCGGCGAACGACTCGCCGTTGGGGAAGCGGAACCCGCTGGGGTAGCGCTGGACCGTTCGCCACTCGGGCCGCTTGCTCAGCTCCTTCAGCTTGCCGCCCGTCCAGTCGCCGAAGTCGCACTCGAGCAGGCCCCTGTCGGTGGCGACCCGCAGGCCGAGGGCCTTGGCGATGGGCGCGGCCGTCTCCCTGGTCCGCTCCAGCGGGGAGGCGTAGACGGCGGTGGGCTTGGACTCGGCGGTCGCCTGGGCGATGCGGGCCGCGGCCGACTCGGCCTGCTCGCGCCCCTTGTCGGCCAGGTGGAGGCCCTTGGCCCGGCCCGGGAGGACGTCGCCGGTGGTGGGCGTCTGCCCGTGTCGGACCAGCAGGACGGTGGTGGGGGGCGGGGGCTTGCGGCTTTGACGAGTCGGACGGGAGGGCATCGGCGGGGGTCCAACCTACCCTCAGGGCGTGGACTCGCTGGAACGGGTAACGGCCGAGATCGTCGACTGCTTCGCCTGCCCCCGGCTGGTCGAATGGCGCGAGCTGGTGGCCGTGGAGAAGCGGGCTTCGTTCGCGGCGGAGTCGTACTGGGGCCGCCCCATCCCCGGCTTCGGCGACCCGGCGGCGTCGCTGCTCGTGCTCGGCCTGGCCCCCGCGGCCCACGGCGGCAACCGCACCGGCCGGGTGTTCACCGGCGACCGCTCGGGCGACTGGCTGTTCCGCGCCCTCTGGAAGGCCGGGTATGCCAACCAGCCCACCAGCGTGTCGGCCGACGACGGGCTGGCCCTCGAGGACGCGTACATCGCCGCGGCCGTGCGCTGCGCACCGCCCGCCAACAAGCCCACGCCCGACGAACGGGACCGCTGCCTGCCTTATCTGGCCCGGGAGCTGGCCCTGCTCTCGGAGGTCAAGGTCGTCGTGGTGCTCGGCCAGTTCGCCCTCGACGCGCTGTGCCGGCTGCTCGGCGTGCGCCCCCGCCCCCGCTTCGCCCACCTGGCCGAGCACGTGCTGCCCGACGGGCGCACGGTTTTGTGCTCGTTCCACCCCAGCCAGCAGAACACGTTCACGGGCAAGCTCACCGAGCCCATGTTCGACGCCGTCTTCACCCGGGCCCGCGCCCTGGCCCACGGCTCGTAGGGCTTACGGGGTGCCTGCGGGGTCGGCCATGAACGACCACTCGCTGGTCAGGCCCTGGGCCTGGAGCCTGCCGTTGTCGGCCAGCCAGACCTTGAGGGGCACGTCGGCGGCCACAGTGGCGTCGAGTTGGTCGAGCGGACCGGTGTAGCCGGGGACCTCGATGACCAGGCTCTTGAACTGCTCGGCCTCGGGGGTGCCCGGTGCGCACGAGCAGGTGGCGGTGAGGCGCCGGGGCCCGTCGGTCCCGATGGGGAGGCGGCCGGTGGCGACCTGGGTGGGGTCGGGGTTGGCGGCCGAGGTGGGCATCAGGCCGACGGCCCGGACCACGGCAGGGCGCACCTCGAGCTCCGGACCTTGGGCCGAAGGGGTTCCAGGGATGGCGACGGCTGCCGCCACCCCTCCGGCAACCATAACGAGGGCTGCAACGGCCGGAAGGGTGCGCAAAGGCACTGCCCACATGCTGCCTTATCGGACGACATGCCAAACATGTGAGAAAACCCCCAAGGGGTGTTACGCGTTCACCAACGCCGCGATCTCGCCCGCCGCGTACAGCACGGCCACAAAGCCGAGGAAGGCGGCGACGGCGACGCGCATGCGCCGGTCGGTGGCCCGGATGGCCAGGGCGGCCCCGAGCCGGGCCCCGGGCACCACGCCCAGGGTGAGCAGGAGGGCGAAGCGCCAGTCGATGTCGCCCAGCAGGGCGTGGGTCACCGTGGACGGGACGGCGAAGATGCCCACACAGGCCAGCGAGGTGGCGATGGCCGTCTTGACCGGCAGCCCGGCCAATTCGGTGAAGCCGGGCACCATCACCGTCCCGCCGCCGATGCCCAGCAGCCCCGACATGAGCCCGGCCAGCGCGCCCACGGCCGCCAGCACGGTGGGACGGTCCCGGGCGGGCTCGTCCTCGGCCCTGGCTGCGAGGTCGCGGGGCCGGGCCATGCGCACCGAGGTGAAGCCGAGGAGGGCGGCGGTGAAGATCATGAGCCAGTGCCCGTCGCCGGGCACGACCTCGGAGAGCAGCGACCCGCCCACGGCCGCCACGAACCCGGCGGGCGTGGCCCACGCCACCACCCGCCACTGGATCAGCCCCGCCCGCGAGTAGCGGCGGGTTCCCGTGGCCGCGCTGGGGAGGATGGACGGCAGCGTCGTCCCCACGGCCACCAAGGCGCTGGCGCCGAGCAGGCGAATGGCGGGTGTGGAGATCACCGCGCCGCCCACGCCGAAGGCGGCCGACAGCACGCCGGTGGCCACCCCGATCACCAGGGTGAGTGCGTCTCTGAGAGGTCCGGGGTCCACGCTGCCTGCTCTCCTCTCGGCCTGTCTACCCGCTCGGCCTGTCTACGCTCGGGCCATGCCGGTCACCGAGCACGCCACCCTGCTGGAGCGCCTGAAGGCGACCGCCCGCGACCTGGTGTCGCTGACCAGCGGCGTGGCCCGGGCCCAGATGGAGCGCAGGCCGGGGCCGCGGGAGTGGTCGGCCAACATGGTGGTCGCCCACCTGGCCGACGCCGAGCTTGTGTACGGGTTCCGTCTCAAGACGATCCTCATCGAGGACCGCCCCCACATCTCGCCCTACGACGAGAACGCGTGGACCGAGCGGTTCACGCGCGTCGACGAGGACGTGAAGGACACGCTGGGGCGGTGGCGGGTGTTGCGGGAGCACAACGTACGGCTGCTGGAGTCGCTGGAGGAGCCGGAGTGGCGACGGGCCGGCGTGCACGCCCAGCGGGGCGAGATGACCGTCCGGCAGGTGGTGGCCATGATGGCCGAGCACGACCGCGGCCACCTCGACCAACTCCGCCGCGCCGTCTCCAACTGAGCCCTCATCGCGGACGCAGCCGCTCTGGAGGACAGGCGCCGCGGAAACCGCCGGCCCTGTCCTCCAGGCGCAAAAGGATCAGGCCAGGCGCTCGATGACCATGGCCATGCCCTGGCCGCCGCCCACGCACATGGTCTCCAGCCCGTAGGTCTTGTCCAGGGTCTGGAGGTCGTTGATCAGCGTGGTCATGATGCGGGCGCCGGTCATGCCGAACGGGTGGCCCAGGGCGATGGCGCCGCCGTGGGGGTTCAACTGGTCCTCGATCGAGATGCCGACCTCGTCGCACACGGGCAGGACCTGGGCCGCGAAGGCCTCGTTGAGCTCGACGATGTCGATGTCGTTGATCGACATGCCCGCCTGGGCCAGCACCTTGCGGCAGGCCTCGATGGGGCCGACGCCCATGATCTCGGGGGCCAGGCCGCTCACGGCCGAGGCCACGATGCGGGCCAGCGGCTTGAGGCCGAGGGACTGGGCCCGCTCCGCGCTCATCACCAGCACGGCGGCGGCGCCGTCGTTCAGCGGGCAGGCGTTCCCCGCGGTGACCCGGCCGTCGGGCTTGAAGGCGGGCTGGAGCTGGGCCAGCTTCTCGGCGGTGGTGCCGGGCCTCGGCCCGTCGTCCTGGCTCACCACCGTGCCGTCGGGCAGCTCGACGGGGGTGATCTCCCGCTCGAAGAAGCCGTTCTTCTGGGCCTCGACCGCCCGGTTCTGCGACAGGGCGGCGTACTCGTCCATGCGCTCCCGGGAGATGCCGTACTGCTCGGCCACGTTCTCGGCCGTGAAGCCCATGGGGATGTACATGTGGTTGACGAAGTCGCTGCGGGACTCGTCGGTGAAGCGGGTGTTCATGTCCTCGCGGTCGAAGCCCTTGCCGCCGGTGCGGGTCACGCTCTCGACGCCGCCCGCCACGTAGGTGTCGCCCTCGCCCGCCTTGATGGCGTGGAAGGCCATGCGGATGGACTGGAGCGACGAGGCGCAGAAGCGGTTCACGCTGGTGCCGGGCACGCTGTCGGGCAGGCCCGCCAAGGCGGCGATGTTGCGGGCCACGTTCATGGACTGCTCGCCCGCGTGGTTGGCCGCCCCGATGATCACGTCCTCCACCGAGCCGGGGTCGACGGCGGGCACCTTCTCCATGAGGGTCTTGACGATGAAGCCGCCAAGATCGTCGATGCGGGCGTCCTTCAAGGACCCCTTGAAGGCTCGGCCGATGGGGGTGCGCGCGGTGGCGACGATGACTGCCTCGGGCATGGGAGCTCCTTGTTCGAAAGTCTGAACGGAGCCTACCGACCCCCCGGAAAATCCAGCAACGAGCGGCGCAAACGCCGCGCTCAGGCTTCGGCGCCTGCGGGGGTCTCTGGGGCGGCAGGGGCGGCCGACGCGCCGGGGGGCCCGGGCGCGTCGGCGGCCGCCGCGGCCTTGGGCTTGGGCGGCGGCACGCCCAGCTTCACCTCGACCGGGGCGAAGTCGGGCCAGCGCCGCCGCGACACCGTGGCCAGCTTGCGCATGAGGGCGATGGCGCCGGGGTCGTCGTCGCCCGGGCGGCCCTCGATCACGCCCTCCTGGAGCATCTTGACGATGATCTCGCGGCCCAGGTCGGTGCGCACGACCGTGAGCGTCCAGTCGTTGAACGCCCCGATCCCGCCGGTGGAGATGTCGGCGTGCTCGGCCGCGAAGTCGGGGCACATCTTGCAGCCTTCGCGGGTCCAGGCGTGGCACTCCTTGAGCGGCACCTCGTGGTACGAGCCGTCGCGCATCCAGATCTGGAACACGCCCTTGATGTTCATCTTGACCATGTCCTGCTTGCGCAGGCCGTACTTGGCCTCGAACAGCTCCTCGAAGATGGCGTCGTCGAACGTCTTGGAGCAGAGCAGGCCGATGTTCAGGGCGAACCGGCGGGCCACCTTGCCCGCCTTGCGCACGGCCATGGCCGGGGGCGACGAGGACTGGCAGCTCATCCCCACCAGGGCGATCTTCTCGGCTCCGCCCGCCACCGCGTCGCCGTAGGCCAAGGTGTTGGCCGAGTAGGTGTAGCGCGACCCCGCGGCGGCCAGCACCTCCTCGCGGGTCCTGGCCACGCCGGGGATGGCCTTCCAGGACGTGCCGTCGCCCTCCAGGTACGAGACGAGCGCGGCGTCGATGTAGCCGTTGTCCATGGCCCACAGGAGGATGGCCGAGACAAGCCCGCCGTCCTGGCCCTTCTCGTGCACGGTCTTGTCGACCGCCCGGGCCAGGATGACGTCCTTCGACACGCCCGCCAGCTCGTCGGGCCGCCGGGTCCGCCCGAACAGGTGCTGGTCGATCTCCGGCTCCCACGTGCGGAAGCGGGGGCAGGCCCGGGTGCAGGACGTGCAGCCCTTCTCGCCGTGGATGCAGTCGTCGGGCCCCAGCTCCTCCTCCATGTGGAAGGGCTTGTAGACGCCGCCCTCGTCGTTGTAGCCGAGCACGTCGTGCGGACAGGCCACCACGCAGCCCGCGCAGCCCGTGCACAGCCCGGTGGTCACGACCTCGGCGAACAGCTCCTTCCACTGGGCGACCCAACGCCCTTGTTTGGTGTCCACGGCCACGGCGGGGAACTCTACGTCGCGATGCCCGAGCTGCCCGAGGTAGAGGCGTACCGGCGCCTGGCCGAACGGGCCCTGGACCGCCGCATCAAGGCGGTCGACGCCCCCGACGCCTGGTACCTCAAGCGGGGGGCCGACGCCGAGACGCTCAACGCCGCGCTCAGGGGCAGGCGCTTCACCGCCGCCCGCCGCATCGGCAAGCTCCTCCTGCTCGACACCGACGCGGCCCCCACCCTCGGCCTGCGCTTCGGGATGACGGGCCGATTGCTGGTCGACGGGGCCGCGGGGGTCGACAAGCTCCTCTACTCCTCGGTCCAAGAGCTCGAGCGCTTCGACCGCTTCGCGGTGCGCTTCCACGGCGGCGGCGAGCTGCGCATGCGCGACCCGAGGCGGCTGGGCGGGGTGGAGCTCGACCCCGACGAGTCCCGCCTGGGCCCCGACGCCCTCGGCCTCGGCCCGGCCGCCCTGCGCCAGGCCCTGGCGGGCAGCGAGGCCCCGTTGAAGGCCCGGCTCATGGACCAGGCCCGGGTGGCGGGGGTGGGCAACCTCATCGCCGACGAGACCCTGTGGCGGGCGGGGCTCGACCCGGCCCGTCCGGCCAAGTCGCTGACCCCGGCCGAGGGGCGGCGGCTGCACACCCACCTGGCCGCCACCCTGGCCGACCTGATGGGCCGAGGCGGGTCCCACACCGGCGACTTCATGGGCGCCCGCGTCCGGGGCGGGTCCTGCCCCAGGGACGGCGCCCCGCTGGCCCGGGCCACGGTCGGGGGCCGTACCACCTATTGGTGCCCGAGGCACCAGCACTAGGTACGGGTACCCTCGGCCCGATGCGCCGCCTCGCCGCCGTCCTGCTCGTCGCCGTCGCCGTCGCCTCGGCCCTGGGCGGCTGCAGCAAGAAGAAGCACAACAGCGCGGTGTCGACCACGACCACCTCGGCGCCGCCCGCCACCACCACGACGGCGGGGTCGGCCAAGGCCTTCGTCCCCGCCATCCCCGGCGGCACCACCAACACCACCGTCATCAACTGCCAGCCGGTGCCCGCCCGCTCGACCGTCCCCGCGCCCGACGGGCTCCCCTCGCTGCCTGCCGGGTCCCGGTGGTTCGAGGCCTCCGACCAGAGCGGCGTGAAGGTCTACGCCTCGGCCGCCCCCGAGTCCCTGCCCCAGCTCCAGAGTCGGGCGGTCAAGACGTGGAAGGCGGAGGGG
>DASYMT010000388.1:0-1757 GCA_036008925.1 Acidimicrobiales bacterium
ACCGAGCGCCGCCTGGGCGTCATCCTCGAGTACGTCGCGTCCTGGCTCCGGGCCCAGGAGACCCACCTGCTGGCCGTGCCCCCGGAGGTGGTGCGCGGGCTGCCCCGGCGGCTCCAGGAGCTGCTCGGCTACAACATCTACCCGCCGTTCCTCGGCTACGTGGACGGCCGCCACCCGATCCGCACGCTGGGTTCTGACACGGAATAGAACACGTTCTAGTCTGGCCCGCATGGGAACGCAGGGGTACCAGCTGCTCATCGGTGGCGAGCGGGTCGACGGGGAGGCGGGCTCCTACGACGTCGTCAACCCGGCCACCGAGGCCGTCGTGGGCCAGGCGCCGGAGGCGTCGACCGTCCAGGTCGCGGCGGCCGCGGCGGCGGCGGCGGACGCCTTCCCGGCGTGGAGCCGGACCAAGCCGGAGGACCGCGCCGCGCTGCTGCACCGGGCCGCCGACCTGCTCCGCGACCGGATGGACGAGCTCGTGCCGCTGGTCCAGGCCGAGACCGGGGCGACGCTCCGCACCACCCAGACGATGCAGGTGCCCACCTGCATCGAGCGCTTCCGTCGCTACGCCCGGGGCGCCCTCGAGCCGAGCACGATCCCGCTGCCGCCGAGCGAGATGCCGGGCACCGCGCTGGCGTCGGGCGGGCTCATGGGGGCCATGGCCCTCCGCCAGCCCGTGGGGGTGGTGGCCTGCATCACGCCCTACAACTTCCCGATCGTCAACATGGCCGGCAAGATCGGCCCGGCCCTGGCCATGGGCAACACCGTCGTGGTGAAGCCGGCGCCGCAGGACCCGCTGGCCGTCACGGTGTTCGGCGAGGTGCTCCACGACGCGGGGTTCCCGCCCGGCGTCGTCAACGTCATCACCGGCTCGGGCCCGGAGACCGGGCAGGCGCTGGTCTCGTCCGACCACGTCGACATGGTCAGCTTCACCGGCTCCACGCCGGTCGGGCAGGCCATCGGCGAGGTGGCCGGCCGCGGGATGAAGCGGCTGCTCCTCGAGCTGGGGGGCAAGGGCGCCGGCATCGTGTTCGAGGACGCCGACCTGGCCACCGCCATCGGCAGCATCGCCAGCGTCTGGGCCTTCCACAGCGGGCAGATCTGCACGGCGCCGACGCGCGTCATCGCCCACCGGGCCGTGTACGACCAGGTGGTGGCCGGCCTCCAGAAGGCGGCCGGGCGGCTCAAGGTCGGCGATCCCCTGGCCCCCGACACCGTGGTCGGCCCCCTCATCTCCGCCATCCAGCGCGACCGGGTCGAGGCCCTGGTGCACACGGGGGTGGAGCAGGGCGGCGAGCTGGTGGCCGGCGGCCAGCGCCCCGACCTCGACAGCGGCTTCTACGTGGCGCCGACCCTCCTGGTCGGCTGCAAGCCCGACAACGCCGCCGTGCAGCAGGAGTTCTTCGGCCCCGTGGTCGTGGTCGTGCCCTTCGACGACGAGGACGAGGCGGTGGCCATCGCCAACGGCACCGAGTTCGGCCTCTACGACTACGTGTTCTCGGCCGACACCGCCCGCGCCCTGCGGGTCGCCCGCCAGCTGCGCACCGGCAACGTCGGGCTCAACACGGCCCAGCGCAACCACGAGGCGCCGTTCGGCGGCTTCAAGATGTCCGGCGTGGGCCGGGACGGCGGCAGCTTCGGCCTGCACGCCTACAGCGAGCTCCAGAGCATCGTCTGGCCCGGCTGAGGACCGCGCCAATGGGGCGGCCCTGTGGCAGTCTGACCCGGTGCGGGGGACACGGCGGGCGATGACG
>DASYMT010000389.1:0-9890 GCA_036008925.1 Acidimicrobiales bacterium
AGCGCCATCGCGTGCAGGCCGTGGTGGTTCTGGAGCGAGAGCGGGTGCCAGGCCGACGCCCGGCTGACCTGGCCCGCGGCGGCGGCCAGTGGCCGCAGCGCGGCGGGCCCGCCCACGGCGGCGTAGCCGAGCGCCACTGCGCCGCCGAGCGCACCGCCGGCCGACGCGGCGACGCGTACGCCGTGTCGCCGGAGGAGCCACGCGATGAGCGCGATGGCCGGGAGCAAGGCCACGACCTTGATCATCACCGCGGCTGCGGCCGCCAGCCCGGCGACGACGGGGCGGGGTCGGACCACGGCCCAGGCCGCGACCAGCAGCAGCAGCCCGACCAGCGCGTCGTTGTGCCCGCCGTTGACGAGGGAGACGACGACCAGGGGGTGCAGGCCGATGGCCGCCATGGCCGCCGTCCGTCGTTGACGGGCAAGGGCGGCGAGGACGGCCCCCGTGGCCAGCGCGGCCATGGCCTGGTAGGCCACCCGGGCGGCGAGGGCGCTCCCCCCGGCGGCCCGAGCCACCGCCGCCGACATCCCCGTGAAGGCCGGGCCGTATACCGAGCGCGACTCCCGCCAGCCGGGGTCGACCCGCCGGAGGGCGGGGTCCTCGGGGAAGGCCGACGGCCGCGTGCGGTAGGGGTCGGCGTGGTGCACCGCCACGATGCGCCCGTACATGGCATACGCCCACAGGTCGTGTGACGTTCGCGGCGGCACGGCGACGGCCAGGACGAGCAGGCCGCCCGCCACGGCGGCGAGCGGGCCGGGCCCTAGGAGAGGGTGGCGGGCCTCGACGACGACGAGCACGGCGAGGGCCGCGCAGGCCAGCGCCGTCAGCGGTCCGGTCCGGTCGGCAGGCGCGCCGAACGGCGACAGCAGCAAGCCGGTGGTTGCGCCCGCGGCAACGGCGACAAGCCCCCAGCGCCCGGCCCGGCCCGTCGAGCCTGCGGTCAACGGAAGACGCCGGTGTGCCCGAGGCTGTAGCGCCCAGGCTGGGGGAAGAAGGACAGGCCGTGGGGCCCGGCGCCCACCGGGATCCGGTGCAGGACCTGACCAGTGGCGGTGTCGATGACGTAGACCTCGCGGTGGTACCGGCCCGACAGCCACAGTTGGGAGCCGTCAGCCGACACGCCGCCCATGTCCGGGCTCCCGCCGGTCGGCCAGGTGGCCCGCAGTCGGCCGGTCGACGCATCGAGCACGGACACCGACCCGGCCATGCGGTTCGAGACGTAGAGCGATTGGACGTCGCGGCTGAGGTAGAGGCCGTGCGCGCCCGCGCCGGTCGGGACGAACGACCGCTCGGTCAGCGTCGCCGCGTCGACGACCGACACGCCGCCCCGGTCCATGTTGGCCACGTAGAAGACCGAGCCGTCGGGCGAGAGCTTGACGTCGACCGGCGATCCGCCCAGGTGGAGCTGGCCGGTCACCGCCATCCGGTCGAGGTCGACCCGCACCAGCCAGCCGGAGAACTCGCAGCTCACCACGAACGACCGTCCGTCGGCCGAGAAGTCGCCGTGGTCGACGCCCGAATAGGCGACCGGGACGCTGGTGAGCAGCGCCCAGCTTCGGGGGTCGCGGATGTCGAGGCGGTGGAGCCGTTCGGCCACGACGATGGCCTTCGAGCCGTCGGGCGTGAAGTAGAGGTTGTACGGGTCCTCGACCGGCACGGCCCGGCCGGGCGCACCGGTCTTCGGGTCGATCGGCGTGAGGCTGTTGCCCTCGTCGTTGTCGACCCACAGCGTCTTCAGGTCCCACGACGGCGTGACGTGCTGCGGGAGCCGGCCGACTGGGAACTCGCTGACGACCCGGAACGTGGCCGGGTCGATGACAGAGACGGTGTTGGACTCGCTGTTCGGGACGTACACCCGGGCGGGCACGCCTGCCACCGCCGGGCTCATGTCCCCGGCCAGCGCGTGCTCGTACACGTTCGGGCTCGACGGGCCGGGCGGGGCTGCCGCGGTGGTGGTCGTCGCCGTTGGCCGCGGTGGCGTGGCCGCCGGCGTCCCGTGGCGCGAGACCGACGAGCACGAGGCCAGGAGGAGTGCGAGCCCAGCGGCCAGGGGAAGCGCCCGGTTCACCGTCCGGCCAGCAGATCGCTCACCGTCACGGGGCGCAGCCCGCGGGCGCGGGCGGCGGCGATCATCGGCTCGAAGGCGGCAACGGTCCCGGCGTGTCCGGTGTGAAGGCTGACGATGGACCCGGGATGGAGCGCGTCGCGGACCCGTTGGGCGACAACCGCGGCGCCGGGGTCCCGGTAGTCCAGCGGGTCGACGTCGTAGCCCACCACGGTCGCGTAGCCGGCCTGTGTCGCGGCGGCGCGGATTGCCGCGTTCGGGGCCGGGGTGCCCGACGGCCGGAACCAGCGCCCGGGTGTGCCCGCGTGGCGTTGGAGCGCGTCCCGGCACTTGGTGATCTCGTCGAGGACGGCGCCCGCATCGAGCCTGGGCAGCACCGGGTGGGTGTAGGTGTGGTTGGCCACTTCGTGCCCGCCGTCGACGAGACGGCGTCCCATCGACGGCTGGTCGTCGAGCCAGCGGCCGACCGCGAACACGGTGATCGGGACCGAGAGCCTTGCCGCCACGCGCAGGAGGTCGTCGGCCAGTGACGCGTCACCAGACCCGTGGAAGGTGAACGCCACCGCGCTGGTCTGACGCGGCCCCGATTGAACGAAGCCGGGGAACGGCGGCTCGGACGTGGCGGAGGCGGCCGGCGGGGCGGGCTGACCGGCGTCGGCCGTCGCTCCCGGCGGCGGGGGGTGCGGTTGCGATGTGCGATGCCTGGCCCCGGCGCACCCGCCTGCGAGGGCGCCCGCGCCGGCGATGAGCAGGGCTCGCCGGGTGAGGTCCACGGGCGCGCTCAGGAGTCCTGTGCGGGCTGTCCTGACCACATGGCGCGGAGGGTATGACGACGCCGATTAGACGAAGAGGAGAGGCTCAGCCTGCTCTCACATTTCGGCCGCGCCGCAGGCCCGTTCCACCTCGTCGCCCGGGTAGGGCGTGGTCCGGTCCTCGGTGTGCAGCTTCCGGTAGAACTCGTTCACAACGGCGGCGACCAGCGCGTAGCGCTTCACCACCCTTGCCGCGGCAGGCGTGAGGCCTGCCGGTTCGTGGCCCGCAGCGCACAGGCGGACCACCGCGTCGCGCACGGTCCAGTCCGGCACCCCCACCAGGTTCGTCACCACCCAGTCGACCAGCCTCGTGATGGTGTGGGCCGCGTCGTGGGTCCGGTGGGCGGCGAGGAAGGCCGACTCGGCCGCCGACAGCTCGAATCGGGGCGAGGTGGCCAGGCCGAAGTCGGCCACGTACAGCCGCTGTCCGTCGGTGAGGACGTTCCCCAGGTGGGCGTCGAAGTGGAACAGGCCGGCTGTGTTCATGAACGCCACTTCGCGGCGCAGGCCCTCCTCCACCATGGCCACCGCCGCGTCGGCCGCGTCGTCCCCCGCCGCGGCCTGGGCTTCGAGCCAGTGGGTGAGGGTGGTGGGCAGGTACTCGAGGAACAGGGTGATGGTGGCGGACGACGCGGCGATGGCCTCGATGCGCCCGCGCACCGCGTCCGAGCCGTGCCAGAACTCCACCGCCCGGTCGACATCGGCCAGCTCATCACACAGCGGGCCGTCGAATGCGGGTCCGTCCAGCATCCGCCAGTGGTAGAGGAGGGGGAAGCCCCCCGACCGCCCGGCCAGCACCCAGTCGGTCGTCATGGCGTGGGCCGCCAGCTCCCGCCACACGCCGAACGAGGGCGACCCGACGCCGTACTGGCAGTACACCGGCAGGTCGAACAGGTTGGCGGTCGACATGACGTTGTCCGGCTCGCGCTCGAGGTCGGTCAGCGGGACCGACTTGGCGAACACCGGCGTACCGTCCACGTGCAGCAGCCTCGACGTGCCGCCGATGCCAGACCCGATGACGGCCGCGTCGTCCACCAGGCGTCGCAGCCGCCCGTTGCTCATCAGGGCCAGCGAGGTTCCGACGTCTGCGTAGCGGCCGAGGCGGTCAGGGAACGAGATGCCGTACCTCCGTCGTCGGCCCCGCGTGTGCGGGCCAGTCTACGAGGCGGGTCGAACGCCTTGGGTCCGGCCGTATACTCCTGGATGGCGAAGGGGAGTAGCCCCCCGCCGGGTGATCGACACGCTGGGCGATGAGCCCCGGTCCCCGGGCCCGCGGTGCGGGTGGGCAAGACCTTCGGCCGGCATCGCTCGACGATGCCCGGTCGAGGCATCCCCTCCTCCGGGCCCAACCGGAGGAACCAATGCACGCCCTGCTGATCAGCTTCGGCATCATCTTCGTGGCCGAGCTCGGCGACAAGAGCCAGCTCATGGCCTTGGCCTTCGCCGCCCGCTACCGGGCCCTGCCCATCCTCACCGGCATCACCATCGCCACCGCCGTGGTGCACCTGCTGTCGGTTCTGCTCGGAGCGGTGGTGGGGGTGGCCCTGCCCACCAAGGCCATCTCCGTGGTGGCGGGCGTCGCCTTCTTCGGCTTCGCGGCCTGGACGCTGCGGGGCGACAAGCTGAGTGAGGACGAGGCGTCCAAGGCCGACCGCTCCACCACCTCGGCCGTGGTCGCCGTGGCCGTCGCCTTCTTCCTGGCCGAGCTGGGCGACAAGACCATGCTGGCCACCATCACGCTGGCCACGAAGGAGGGGCTCCTCGGCACGTGGGTGGGATCGACTCTCGGGATGGTGGCGGCCGACGGCCTGGCCATCGTGGTGGGCCGCCAGCTCGGCGCCCGCCTGCCCCAGCGGGCCATCAAGATCGGGTCCGCCGCCGCCTTTGTCGTGTTCGGCCTGCTCCTGGTGGCCGAGGGCCTTCGCTGACCCCCGCCCCTCCCCTCCCCACGGCCACATCGACCACCTCGCGTTTCCACAGGCACTGTCCCTGTGGAAACGCGAGATGGAAGGGTTAGCGGGTGAGGGCCACATCGACGTACTGGGGCGCCGAGACGCGCCCTACGCCGACTACCGCTAGCCGGGCTCGGCGTCGAGGACGTATCCCCGGCCCCGCACCGACCGGACGGCCCCGCCCGCCGGGCCCAAGCGCCGGCGGAGTCGGCCGATGGTCGCCTCCAGCGCATGGCCGCCCGCCTCGTCGTCGCCCAGCATCCGCAGGAGGGCGGTCTTGGACACCACCGCGCCGCGCCGGCGCACGAGCGCCTCGAACACGGCCCGCTCCCGGTTGGGCATGTCGACCGCCTGCCCGTCGACGACGAGCGCCCGTCCCTGGACCACGACAGGCCGGCCCGCCAGGACCAGGGCCTGCCGCCGCGTCTGGAGCGCGTCGGTGAGGGCGCGGACCAAGAGCCCGAGGCGTCCGTGCGCGGGCGCGATGGGCAGGTCCACCCCCTCCCGACGGGCCCCCTCGGCGCATACTGGCCCGATGCAGGCGGCCACCACGCCGCGGCGGTTGAAGGCGTCGACCAGGGCCGCGTCGCGCCCGTGGTCGCGGGCCACGGCCAAGAGGTTGTGGACCGCGGGCGCGCTGGTGAACGTCACCGCGTCGAGCCGGCCGTCGCACACCGCCTCGACCAGGCGCAGCGCGGGGCCGTCGTCGTCGGGACGCTGCCAGCGGTAGATGGGCACCTCGATGACGTCGGCCCCGTGGCCGAAGAGGGCGTCGACCGCCGCGTGGTTGCGCTCGCCGTAGTGCTGGAACGCCACCGCCCGTCCGGCCAGCGGCTCGGCCTGGAGCCGGGCCACCACGTCCTCCAGCCGCTCGCTGGCCGGGCTGTCCCAGACGCTCAGACCCGCGGTGTGCACCGCAGCCGAGGCCTTCGGGCCGCGTGCGGCCACCCGGGTGTCGGCCAGCGCCTCGAGCAGGCTCTCGGCCAGCCCCCAGGCCTGAGCCGCCTCCAGCCAGGCCCGCACTCCGATGCCCGTCGTGGCCACCAGGTAGTCGGGCCTGCGGGCGATGACGGCGTGCGTGGCCGACCGCAGCGCCTCGTCGCTGGCCAGGTACTCCGTCTTGATGGTCGGCCCGTGCAGCACCGACGCGCCGCGCCGCTGGAGCAGCTCGGCCTGCTCCGTCCACCGGCGGTCGGCCGTGACACCGACGACGAATCCCTCGAGGGCGCGCAATGACATCGCCCGACGAGTGTCGCCACTGGGGCGCGCTGCACCGTTTCCTGACCGTGAGCGGCGCAAGAACCGCGTCTGAGCCGTCCCTGTCGCCCGCGTTTCCACCCGGTTTCCGCCCGCCACCTCGGCACCGCGCCTCCGAGTGAGCGGGCGTACGCGTGCGCTTCACGTTGCGGCAACCCGGCCGAATCGCCCCGGCGGTTGGATGAACGGCATGACCACGTCCATGGAGACACGCCCGGAGCGGGCGCCCGCCGTCACGGAGGCCCTCGACGACGGGCCCGCCCGCCGAGGCCGCTGGATCGACCACTGGGAGCCGGACAACGAGGCGTTCTGGACCAGCACCGGCGAGCGGATCGCCAGGAAGAACCTGATCCTGTCGATGTTCGCCGAGCACATCGGCTTCTGCGTCTGGGTGCTCTGGACGATCGTGGTGCTCAACCTGGCCAACCACGGCATCGCGCTGTCGGTCTCGGAGCTGTTCCTGCTCACCCTCGTCCCGAACCTGGTCGGCTCCGTGCTGCGCATCCCCTACACGCTGGCCGTGCCCCGGTTCGGGGGGCGGGCGTGGACCACGGTGAGCGCCCTGCTGCTGCTCGTGCCGACGCTGCTCCTCGCCGTCGTGGTCCCCAGCGGGTGGCTGCTGCGCCAGGCGCACGACACCCAGCTCTGGGTGCTGTTCCTCTGCGCGGCCACCGCAGGCGTGGGCGGCGGCAACTTCTCCTCCTCCATGGCCAACATCTCGTTCTTCTATCCCGAGCGCAAGAAGGGGTTCGCCCTCGGGCTCAACGCCGCGGGCGGCAACCTGGGGGTGGCCGTGGCCCAACTGCTCGTGCCGCTGGTCGTCATCGTGGGCGTGCCCGCGGCGGCGGTGAAGCTGCCGCAGCACCAGGTACACCTGGCCTACGCGGGCCTCATGTGGCTGCCGCTGATCGCCCTGGCATCGATCGCGGCCTGGCGCTACATGGACAGCCTCACCCAGGCCAAGGCCGACACCACGTCGTACGTGGCCGCCCTGCGACACGGCCAGACGTGGGTCATGTCGCTCCTCTACGTCGGGACGTTCGGCTCGTTCATCGGCTTCTCGTTCGCCCTGCCGCTCGTCATCAAGACGACGTTCCCCGAGTTCCTGGCCGGCCATCCGTTCATCGCCACCTACCTGGCGGGCCTCGGCTTCATGGGCGCCCTGATCGGCTCGGTCTCCCGGCCCCTCGGCGGATGGCTGTCGGACAGGGTGGGCGGGGCCCGGGTCACCTTGTCCGTCTTCCTGGGCATGGCGGTGGCCACCGCCTCGGCCGTGAGCGGGGTGCAGCAGCGCAGCTTCGGCCTCTTCTTCGGCTCCTACATGGTGCTGTTCCTGCTGGCGGGCATGGGCAACGGCTCGACCTACAAGATGATCCCGGCCATCTTCGCCGTGCTCGGCCGCAAGGAGGCTGAGGCCACCGGCGCCCGCGTCGAGGAGGCGGCGGTCGAGTTCAAGCGCCGGGCCGCGGCGGTCATCGGCATCGCCGGGGCCATCGGCGCCTTCGGCGGCGTCCTCGTCCAAGTGGTGCTGCGCCAGGCCAGCCTGGAGGTCTCGGCCATGGTGAAGGCGGCCAAGACGCCCGCCGAGAAGGTGGCAGTGGCCGCGGCCCACGCCGACTGGTCGGTGCCCGCGCTGCGGGTCTTCCTGGGCTCCTACATCGTGTTCGCAGGTGTCACCTGGTTCGTCTACCTGCGCACGAGTTTCGCGGCCAAGCGCATTCCGAGCCTGGCCGAGGCGGCGGTGTGAACCAGACCGTCGTCGTGGCGGGCAACGGCATGGTCGGCCACAAGGTGGTGGAGACCCTGCTGGCCCGCGGCGCGGCGGACGTGTGGGACATCGTCGTGTTCGGTGAGGAGCCCCGGCCCGCGTACGACCGGGTGGGCCTCAGCTCGTTCTTCACCGGGACGACGGCCGAGGAGCTCTCCCTCGTCGCCCCCGGTGCGTACGACGGCGTCGATGTGCACCTGGGCGACCGCATCGCCTGCATCGACCGCGACGCCCGCAAGGTCGTGGCCGCCAGCGGCCGGGTCGTGGCCTACGACGCGCTGGTGCTGGCCACCGGCTCGTACCCGTTCGTGCCCCCGGTGCCCGGCCACGACCTGCCTGGCTGCTTCGTCTACCGGACCATCGAGGACCTCGAGCTCATCCGCGACTACGCCGCGGGCCGCCGAGTGGGCGCGGTGGTGGGCGGCGGGCTGCTGGGCCTGGAGGCGGCCAACGCCCTGCGCCATCTCGGGCTGGAGACGCACGTCGTCGAGTTCGCCCCCCGGCTCATGCCGCTCCAGGTCGACGAAGGGGGCGGGGCCGCACTCCAGGCGCGCATCGCCGGGCTCGGCGTCGTCGTCCACACGTCGATGCAGACGAGCGAGTTGGTGGCAGGGGACGACGGCGCGGTGGCGGCCATGCGCTTCGCCGAGGGCGACGACCTGGGCGTGGACATGGTGGTGTTCTCGGCCGGCATCCGGCCCCGGGACGAGCTGGCCCGCCTCTGCGGCCTGGCCACGGGCGAGCGGGGCGGCGTGGTGGTCGACGCCGCCTGCCGCACGTCGGACCCGCGCATCTACGCGGTGGGGGAGTGCGCGCTGGCCGCGGGCCGGGTGTGGGGCCTGGTCGCCCCCGGCTACGAGATGGCCCGGGTGGCGGCCGACCGCATCCTGGGCGGCGACGCCGTCTTCGAGGGCGGCGACCTCTCCACCAAGTTGAAGCTCATGGGCGTGGACGTGGCCAGCTTCGGCGACGCCTTCGGCACCACCGCCGGGGTCGAGGCGATCACCTACAGCGACACGGCCGACGGCGTCTACAAGCGGCTGCTGGTGGCCGACGGCGGCCGGCGCGTGCTGGGCGGGGTGTTCGTGGGCGAGGCGTCCGCCTACCAGATGCTCGTGCAGATGGCCCGGGGCGACATGCCCGTGCCCGAGCACGTCGAGCGGCTGATCCTGCCCGAGGCGGACGGCGCCCCGCTCGTCCTGGGCCCCGCGGGCCTGGCCGCGGCCGCCACCGTCTGTTCGTGCAACAACGTTTCCAAAGGCGCCATCTGCGGGGCCGTCTCCGAGTTCGGCCTCACCGACCTGGGCGGGGTCAAGGCGGCCACCCGGGCGGGCACCACGTGCGGCGGCTGCGTCCCCCTCGTCACCGAGCTGCTGAAGGACGAGCTGCGCAAGGCGGGCGTGGAAGTGCGCAACCACCTGTGCGAGCACTTCGCCTACAGCCGCCAGGAGCTGTTCGACATCGTGCGGGTCCACCGCGTCCTGTCGTTCTCCGAGCTGCTCGCAGGCCACGGCCGGGGACGGGGGTGCGAGGTCTGCAAGCCCGCGGTGGCGTCGATGCTGGCGTCGGTCGGGAGCGGCTACATCCTCGACGGCGAGCAGGCCGCCCTCCAGGACACCAACGACCACTTCCTGGCCAACCTCCAGCGCGACGGCACGTACTCGATCGTGCCGCGCGTGCCGGGCGGCGAGATCACCCCCGACCAGTTGATCGCCATTGGCCAGGTGGCCAAGGAGTTCGGGCTCTACACCAAGATCACCGGCGGCCAGCGCATCGACCTGTTCGGGGCGCGGGTCGAGCAGCTCCCGGTCATCTGGCAGCGGCTGGTCGACGCCGGCATGGAGTCGGGCCATGCCTACGGCAAGGCGCTGCGCACGGTGAAGTCGTGTGTGGGCCAGACGTGGTGCCGCTTCGGTGTGCAGGACTCGACCGAGATGGCCATCCACCTCGAGCTGCGGTACCGGGGCCTCCGCGCCCCGCACAAGATCAAGTCGGCCGTGTCGGGCTGCGCCCGCGAGTGCGCCGAGGCCCAGAGC
>DASYMT010000390.1:0-1958 GCA_036008925.1 Acidimicrobiales bacterium
TGGCTGTGGCCGAGTCGATGACGGGCGGCCTGGTCGCGTCGAGGCTGGTCGAGGTGGAGGGGGCCTCGGTCTGGTTCCGGGGCGGCGTGGTCTCCTACCAGTCGCGCATCAAGTACGACGTGCTCGACGTGCCCGAGGGCCCGGTGGTCTCCGAGCAGGCGGCCGCGGCCATGGCCGAGGGCGTGGCCAAGCTCATGGACGCCGACGTGGGCCTGTCCGTGACCGGCGTGGCCGGGCCCGCCGAGCAGGAGGGCAGGCCCGTGGGCACCACCTACCTGGGCGTGACCCTGGACGGCAAGACCGAGGTGGTCCACGTGCGCCTGCCCGGCGACCGCCCCCGCATCCGCCAGTACGCGGCCATCTCGCTGCTCGACCTGCTGCGCCGCCGTCTGCTGGAACGCCGCGCCGGCTGAGCAGGCGGCCCCGCCCCTCGGGCTGCCCGCCCCCTGGGCGCGGGGGCGAACGCCCGGCCACGCGGCCGTCGGGGCCAGCCGCGCGCGCCGTTCGGCGTCGGCGTCGGGGCCTGGCCACGCGGCGGTCGGGCAGGTCCCGTTCTGGGAGCCCGGAGCGCGAGACCGAACGCCGGCGTTCCCAGACGAGGCGCGCCCGCATAGTCGCCCCGCGTCAGACTGCGCGCGTGAGGCTGTTCGCGTGAGGCTGTTCGTGGCCGTGTGGCCGCCGCCCTCGGTGGTCGAGCAGGTGGCCGCGCTGGCCCGGCCCGACCTGCCCGGCCTCCGGTGGACCGCGCCGGAGCAGTGGCACGTCACGCTGACGTTCCTCGGGTCGGCCGACCTCGACACCACCCGAACCGCGTTGCGCGGCGCGGCCCTCCCGTCCGGCGCCGTGCCCGTCTCGCTCGGGCCCGCCACCGGCCGGTTCGGCCACCGTGTCGTGCACATCCCGGTCACCGGCCTTGACGAGGTGGCGGCGGCAGTGCGGGTCGCCCTGCCCGGTGACGACGACCGGCCCTTCCGCGGCCATCTCACCCTGGCCCGTGCCCGAGAGCGCCCGGGTGTCGACCTGTCTTCAGTTGTGGGGGTGCCGCTCGACGCCTCCTTTCTCGTGGACGAGGTGACCCTCGTCGCCAGCCGTCTCGGTCGAGGCCCCGCCCAGTACGAGGTGGTCGACCGGCGGCGACTGTAGGGTGCTTGCTCGAACGCGTGTTCGGAATTACGCTCGTGTCACCTTCCCCGGCGTAGTTGTTACACCCCCTCCGTAGGGTGAGCCGCCGTTCCGACAAAGACGAAGAGAGGTGACTCCCGATGGAGCGAGACAAAGCACTCGACATGGCCCTCAGCCAGATCGAGAAGCAGTTCGGCAAGGGTTCGATCATGCGCATGGGCGAGCGGACCAACATGGGCATCGAGGCGATCTCGACCGGCGCCATGTCGCTCGACCTGGCGCTCGGCGTGGGCGGCCTGCCCCGCGGGCGGGTGGTGGAGATCTACGGCCCAGAGTCGTCCGGGAAGTCGACCTTGGCCATGCACGTGGTGGCCGAGGCCCAGCGCAACGGCGGCATCTGCGCCTACATCGACGCCGAGCACGCCATGGACCCGGTGTACGCCAACGCCATCGGCGTGAACGTCGACGACCTGCTGATCTCCCAGCCCGACACGGGTGAGCAGGCGCTGGAGATCGCCGACATGCTCATCCGCTCCGGCGCGCTGGAAGTGCTGGTGATCGACTCGGTGGCGGCGCTCACCCCTCGGGCCGAGATCGAGGGCGAGATGGGCGACAGCCATGTGGGCCTCCAGGCCCGGCTCATGTCCCAGGCCCTGCGGAAGCTGACGGGGACGCTGAGCAAGTCGAACACCATCGCCGTGTTCATCAACCAGCTTCGGGAGAAGATCGGCGTGATGTTCGGCTCGCCCGAGACCACGCCGGGCGGGCGGGCGCTGAAGTTCTACTCGTCGGTGCGGCTGGACATCCGGCGCATCGAGTCGATCAAGGACGGCGTC
>DASYMT010000391.1:0-6782 GCA_036008925.1 Acidimicrobiales bacterium
ACCGCTCGGCCGCGCCCGGCGAGGTCGAACAGGCCCTGCTGGCCGACGACGCGGCCCGGTTGCGGGCCATGCTCCCCAAGGGCAAAGACGGCGCCGAGTACGTGCGCCTCCTCCAACAGCCCGGCGCCCTCACCGCCGCCCTCAACTGGTACCGGGCCATGACCCGCGAGGACATGGCCGCCATCGGCCCAGTGACCGCCCCCACCCTCTACGTCTGGAGCGACGGCGACCACGCCTTGGGCCGGGCCGCAGCCGAGGCGTGCGGGCAGTACGTGGAAGGGCCCTACCGCTTCGAGGTGGTCGAGGGTGTGGACCACTGGGTGCCCGAGAAGGCGGCCGAGACCCTGAACCGGCTCCTCCTGTTTCATCTGGAGAACAGTCCTACGCTGTAGAGCCGTGCAGCCACTCACACTCTCCGACGAACAACGCGAGTTCCGCGCCGTGATGCGCCAGTTCTGCGAGGACAAAGTCGCCCCGCACGCGGCCGAGGTCGACGAGAAGGCCGAGTTCCCGTGGGCGACGTTCAACGCCTGCGTGGCCATGGAGCTGCCCGCCCTCGGCATCCCGGCCGAGTACGGCGGCAGCGGGGCCGACCACGTGACCCAGGCGATCATGGTCGAGGAGCTGGCCCGGGTGTGCGCGTCGACCAGCCTGACGATGCTCATCTCCAAGCTGGGGATGATCCCGGTGATGAAGTGGGGGAGCGAGGAGCTGAAGCAGAAGTACCTGCCCCGCATCGCCTCCGGCGAGTGGCAGGCCAGCTATTGCCTGTCCGAGCCCGATGCCGGGTCCGACGTGGCCTCCATGAAGACGCGGGCCGTGCGCGACGGGGACAGCTACATCCTCAACGGCACCAAGTACTGGATCACCAACGCGGGCATCTCGAGCACCTACACGGTCTTCGCCAAGACCAGCCCCGAGGCGGGCCACCGGGGCATGTCGTGCTTCTTGGTGGAGAAGGACATGGGCGTCAAGATCGGCAAGCTGGAGAAGAAGCTGGGCGTGCGGGGCAGCCCCACCGGCGAGGTCATCCTCGACGACGTGCGGGTGCCCGCCGAGAACCTGATCGGCGAGGAGGGGCAGGGCTTCTACATCGCCATGGGCACCCTCGACCGCAGCCGCCCCACCATTGGGGCCCAGGCGGTGGGCATCTCCCAGGGCGCGGTCGACTATGCCGCTTCGTACATGAAGGAGCGCCAGCAGTTCGGCAAGCCCATCGCCGAGTTCCAGGGCCTCCAGTTCATGCTGGCCGACATGGCCATGAAGACCGAGGCGGCCCGCCAGCTCGTCTACAAGGCGTGCGCGCTGGTGGACGACGACCCCCGCGGCGAGCTGACCGTGACGGGCGCCATGGCCAAGTGCTTCGCCTCCGACGTGGCCATGGAGGCGACGGTCAACGGCGTGCAGCTCCTGGGCGGCTACGGCTACACCAAGGAGTTCCCCATGGAGCGGTTCATGCGCGACGCCAAGATCACGCAGATCTACGAGGGGACCAACCAGGTGCAGCGGGTGGTCATCTCCAAGCGGCTGCTGGGGTGACCCGACTCCGGTTCAGCCCTTCGCCAACCGGGTTCCTCCACGTGGGCGGCGCCCGCTCGGCCCTCTACAACTGGCTGGTGGCCCGGCGCACGGGCGGCACCTTCATCCTGCGGATCGAGGACACCGACGCCGAGCGCAACCGGGAGGAGTGGGTCGAGGGGATCTACTCGTCGCTGCGCTGGCTGGGCCTCGACTGGGACGAGCTGTACCGCCAGTCCGAGCGGGCCGACCTGTACCGGGAGGCGGCCGAGAAGCTGTTCGCGGCGGGCGCGGCCTACTACTGCGACTGCACCCGCGAGGACGTGGTCGCCCGTACCGGCGACCAGAACAGGGGCTACGACCGCTTCTGCCGGGACCGGGGCCTGGAGCCGGGCCCGGGCCGGGTGCTGCGGTTCCTCGTGCCGGACGAGGGCGCCACCGTCGTGCACGACCTCATCCGGGGCGAGCCCGTCTTCGAGCACACCGCCATCGAGGACTTCCCCTTGGTGCGGGGCAACGGCTCGGCCCTGTTCATCCTGGCCAACGTGGTGGACGACGTGGACAACCGCGTCACCCACGTCATCCGGGGCGAGGAGCACCTGCCCAACACGCCCAAGTACCTGCTGTTGTGGCGGGCGCTGGGCGGCCCCGAGGAGCCCGTGTTCGCCCACCTGCCCGTGCTGGTCAACGAGCAGCGCCGCAAGCTGTCCAAGCGCAGGCCCGAGGATCGGGTGGAGCTGGAGCTGTACCGGGACGAGGGCTATCTGCCCGAGGCCATGATCAACTACCTGGCCCTTTTGGGGTGGGGCCCGGGCGGCGACCGCGAGTTCCTCACCCTGGACGAGCTGATGGCCGAGTTCCGGCTGGAGGACGTCAACTCCTCGCCCGCCTTCTTCGACCAGAAGAAGCTGCTGCACTTCAACCAGCACTACATCGCCGCGCTGCCGCCCGAGGAGTTCGTGGAGCGGTGCCGCCCGTTCGTGGGGGAGCAGGCCGACACGGCCGAGTTCCAGGCCTTGGCCCCGCTCGTGCAGGAGCGGGTCAAGACCCTGGCCGAGGCGCCGGGCATGGTGGCCTTCCTCTTCACCGACGAGGTGGCCTACGACGAGAAGGACTGGGACAAGCGGGTGGCCCGCCATCCCGACGCCGCCGCGCTGTTGGACGAGACGGCCGCCGCCTTCGAGTCCTGCCTGTGGGACGCGGACACGCTGCGGGACGCGGTGGCCGAGATCGGCGAGCGCCACGGCCAGGGCCTGGGCAAGGCCCAGTTCCCCGTGCGGGTGGCGGTGATGGGCAAGGCCGTCGGCCCGCCCCTGTTCGAGTCGATGGCTGTGCTCGGGCGGGAGCGCACGCTGAACCGGCTGCGGGCGGCCCAGGCCCGCCTCGGCTCGTCGGCCTGAACTCGTGCTGCGGCGGATCGTCCGGCTCGCGGCGCTGGTCCTCGTCGCCGCGATGGCCTACCTGGCCGTCACCTTCGCCCAGGTGTGGCGGGCATCGAAGCGGGACGAGGCCAGGCGGGCCCAGGCCGTGCTCGTGTTCGGCGCGGCCCAGTACAACGGGCGCCCTTCGCCTGTGCTGCGGGCCCGGCTCGACCATGCCGCCGCCCTGTACAAGCGGGGCTATGCCGACACGGTGGTGGTGACGGGCGGGCGCCGGCCGGGGGACCGGTTCACCGAGGCGTCGGTTTCGGCCGACTACCTCATCAAGGCAGGCGTGCCCGACTCGGCCGTGCTGCGGGAGGTTTCGGGCCGCACGTCGTGGCAGTCGCTGGCCTCATCGGCCGCCTTCTTGAAGCAGCGGGGGATCACCCGGGTCATCCTCGTCTCGGACGGGTTTCACGCCCTGCGGGTGCGGGCCATGGCCGACGAGCTGGGCCTCACCGCCTACACCTCGCCGAGCACTGCGTCGCCCATCCGGGGGATGGCCAAGCTGCCGTATCTGGTGAAGGAGACGGCCGCGGTGGCGGCGGGCCGGGTGTTGGGATTCCGGCGGGTTTCGGGCATCGACCGTCGTGTCCGCCACGTGGGAGCCGCTAACCTTTCCCACGCCCATTCGGGGGTGGTGTAATCGGCAACACTACTGGTTCTGGTCCAGTCATTGAGGGTTCGAGTCCTTCCCCCCGAGCACCCCGGAGGCCCAGGTCGAAGCGACCTGGGCCTTTGCGCGGGCGGCCTACGTTGACCCCATGAACGTGGGTTTTGTCGGCTTGGGGACCATGGGCGCCCGCATGGCCAAGCGGCTGGTGGAGGCGGGCTTCGACGTGCGGGTGCACAACCGCACCCGGTCCCGCGAGGAGCCGTTGACGGCGTTGGGCGCAGTGGCCGCGGCGTCGCCCGCGGAGGCCGCGGCGGGGGCCGACGTGGTGGTCGTGATGGTGTCCGACACGCCCGACGTGGAGCACGTCCTGTTCGGCCCCGACGGGGTGGCCCGCGGGGCGGCGGCCGGCACCGTCGTCATCGACATGTCGACGGTCTCGCCCGAGGCCACGCAGGGGTTCGCGGCCCGGCTGGGGGAGGCGGGCGTGCGGTTCGTGGACGCCCCGGTGTCGGGCGGGTCCGAGGGGGCCGAGCACGGGACGCTGACGATCATGGCGGGCGGGTCGGCCGAGGACGTGGAGGCGGTGCGGCCGGTGCTGGAGGCCATGGGGTCGAAGACCACCCACGTCGGCCCGGTCGGCGCCGGGCAGGCGGCCAAGGCGGTCAACCAGGTGGTCGTGGGCGGCTTCTACCTGGCCGTGGCCGAGGGGATGGCGCTGGGCCAGGCGGCCGGGCTCGACATGGACCGGGTGCTGGACGCCATCGGCGCGGGCGCCTGCCGGTCGTGGGTGCTCGAGCACCGGGCGGGCAACATGCTGCGGGGCGAGTACCCGCTGGGGTTCCGGCTGGCCCTGCACCGCAAGGACGCGGGGATCGCCTTGGAGTCGGCTCGTCGGGCGGGCGTCTCGCTGCCGCTGGCCGAGCTGGTGGCCGCCCTGGAGGACCGGCTCATCGCGGCCGGCTTCGGGGACGAGGACGTGTCGGCTGTGGCGCGCGGGGTAGGGCTAGGGCATGACAGAAACGACTGACACCATGCAGGGCGAGGGCGACGTGGTGGACCTGCTGTTGGCCCAGCACGAGCAGGCCAAGCAGTTGTTCTCGACCGTCGAGTCCGGGGCGGGCAGCCGCCAGGAGGCGTTCGACCAGCTCCTGCGGCTGCTGGCCGTGCACGAGACGGCCGAGGAGATGGTGGTGTACCCGGCCCTGCGCCGGGCGCCCAACGGCGACGCCATCGCCGAGGCCCGGCTGGCCGAGGAGGACAAGGCCAAGAAGGTGCTGGCCGACCTGGAGTCGCTCGGTGCCGACGGCAACGGGTTCATGGACCGGTTCGAGGAGTTCCGCACGATGGTGCTCGACCACGCCGAGGCCGAAGAGCGCGAGGTGTTCCCGCTCATCCGGGCCAACTGCAACCTGGACGAGCGGCTGTCGATGGGCCAGGCCCTCATGGCGGCCGAGGCGGTGGCCCCCACCCACCCCCACAAGCTGGCCCCCGAGAGCGCAGTCGGCAACGCGGTGGCAGGCCCGGTGGTGGCCCTGATCGACCGGGTGCGCGACGCCATCAAGAACGCCCGCCAGTAGCGGCCGAACCCTTGGAACTGCGGCGTAGACGCCGCAGAACACCCCTCGATCGGGGGGTATTCGTTGCCCCCGTCTGGCCGTCGGTTTACGTTTTTCTGGTCCGGCTCTGAAGTCCTCCGCCACGCCCGCCAGACCGTCCCGCCGTGCCCCCGCGGGATGTCCGCTCGTGACGGAGGCGGTCGGCGGCGCCGCCAGACTTGGGGAGCAGCTCATGCGACGACTGCTGTGCGGCCTCACGGCCGTGTGCGCCCTGGTGGCGGTGTTCTCTGGGCAGGCCCTGCCCGCCGGGGCGGTCCCGCCCATCCCGGGCAAGATGGCCTCGCTGGGCGACTCGATCACTCGGGGCTTCAACGCCTGCGGCTGGTATGCCGACTGCACCAGCCGGTCGTGGTCCACGGGCGACTACGCCTCGGTGAACAGCCACTACCTGCGCATCAAGGCCAAGAACGCGGCCATCACCGGGTTCAACTACAACGACGCGGTCACCGGGGCCAAGGAGGCCGACCTCAACGGCCAGGCCCAGACGGCGGTGAGCCAGGGCGTGTCGTACGTGACCATCCTCATGGGGGCCAACGACGCGTGCACGTCGAGCGAGGCGGCGATGACGTCGGTGGCCACGTACCGCTCGCAGCTCGACGCGGCCCTGTCGACCCTCAAGACCGGCCTGCCCAACGCGGCCGTCTTCATCGCCAGCGTGCCGGACATCCAGCGGCTGTGGTTCATCGGCAAGGACAACTCGTCGGCCCGCAGCGCCTGGTCGGGCTTCGGGATCTGCCAGTCGATGCTGGCCAACCCCCAGTCAACGGCCCAGGCCGACGTCGACCGCCGGGCCCGGGTGCGTCAGCGGGTGGTCGACTTCAACGCCCAGATCGCGGCGGCGTGCACGGCCTACGGGTCGAACTGCAAGACCGACGGGAACGCGGTGTTCAACTACCAGTTCGTGCTCAGCCAGGTCAGCGGCTGGGACTACTTCCACCCCAACGCCACCGGCCAGCAGGTGCTGGCGTCGGTGACGTATCCGGCCGGCTTCAACTGGTAGCCGGCCTGGGTGAGGCTTCGGACGGCCGCCTGGTGGAGGACGTCGTTCGCCTGCGGGCTGGCCCGCCGGTGGAGGGCGGGGCGGCCGTGCCGAGCCTCTCGTGGGAACCGTTGGGAACCGTTGGGAACCGTTGGGCGGGATCTGCGGTTTGATGGGGCATGGCTGACGTTGTGAAGACCGACGAGGAGTGGCAGGCCGAGCTGACCCCGGAGCAGTACGCGGTGCTGCGGCAGGGGGCCACCGAGCGGCCCTGGACGGGCGAGTACGTCCACGCCAAGGAGGACGGGTCCTTCTGCTGCGCGGGCTGCGGGGCCGAGCTGTTCGACTCGGGGACCAAGTACGAGTCGGGCTCGGGCTGGCCGAGCTTCACGTCGCCCGCCGTGGCCGAGGCGGTGGAGCTGCGTGAGGACCGCACGCACGGGATGGCGCGGACCGAGGTCGTGTGCAGGCGCTGCGGCGGGCACCTGGGCCACGTCTTCCCCGACGGGCCGGGGCCGACGGGTGAGCGCTACTGCATCAACTCCGCCGCCCTGTCCCTGCGCCCCCGGCCGTAGCCCCGCCACCCCGTTCGCCCTGTCTGGAGGACATAGCCCTGCGATTTGGCGCGCTAT
>DASYMT010000392.1:0-3670 GCA_036008925.1 Acidimicrobiales bacterium
GTCCCGCCCGCCGCGGGCGACCAGGTGCGGTCGGTCCACAGCGCCACTTCCTGGTCGCCCTCGGCCGCCTTGACCTCGGCGTCCACCGCGAAGGCCCGGCCGTCGCAGGCCAGCGCCCACGACACGACCTGCCCGTCCAGCTCGGCGTGCAGCGTGAGCGAGCCCGCGGCCACCGACCCGAGCGGCGGGGCCACACCGGTCAGCCGCAGCCGGGCCGGTCCGCCCGCGCAGCGCAGCAGCAGCGACGCCCGGGGCGCCCGGCCCGTCCAGCGCACGTGCCCGCCCGACACCAGCACCGACCGCTCCACGTCGTACAGCCCGCCCGTCTGCAGGTCGCAGTTGACCCCGCACACCACGTCGGACCGCACCGCCTTCTTCAGCGCGTGCACGCTGCTGTAGAGCCACGGCGGGTACTGCCACCGGGGCGGCCCCTCGGCCCGGGCCACGGCGAACAGGTTCTCGCCCCGGTCGACACCCGAGACCTCGGGCCCGAAGGAGGCGGGCGGGGGCGGGTGGCCGATGTCGGCCGCGAACACCGACTGGACGGCGAAGCCGCACCCGTCGAGCAGCAGGCGCAGCTCGTCCACCGTGTACTCCCGGTTGTGCCGCCCGTACGTCCCGTACCCCGACAGGGTCTCGTACACGTTGCGGCCCTCGGCCATGCGGATGAGGTTGTCGAGCCGGATGGCGTTGGGCGTCGTGAGCACGAGCGCCCCGCCGGGCCGCAGCACCCGGTGGATCTCGGCCAGCGTGTGGATCGGGTCGAACGGCAGGTGCTCGAGGATCTCGCAGAACAGCACGGCGTCGAAGGCGTCGTCGTCGTACGGGAACGGGTCGGCCTCGATGTTGAAGTGGTCGAACTCGTACGTGTACGGGACGCCGCTCTCGGTCACCGTCTGGCTCCCCCGGCTCCCGAACCCTGACGACGGGCCGAACCAGTTGGCCAGGGTCATGTCGTAGCCCCGGTCCCGCAGCAGCCGGGTGAGGAAGTACGGGTTGGCCCCCAGCTCCAGCACCCGCGCCCCCGACCCGAGCGCGGGCAGCAGGGCCATGGTGATGCGGAAGCGCTCGAAGGCGTCGAACAGGTAGCCGTGGGCCTCCTCGGCCGCGGCGCCGAAGATGTCGGTCTCGGCCAGGCGGCGGCGCAGGCCCTCGGCGTCGGCCACGTCGGCGGGCAGCGCCACCGGGGCGGGGGCGGGCGGGACGGGCCGGGGCACAAGCCGCCGGAGGCCTTGGAGTCGGCGGGCGACGGCGACGGCTCGGTCGCGGGCGGTCCCCATCCCCGTACGTTAGGCCCGGTCGCTCGGCCAGTTCGGTTGAAACAGGTGCCACTGCGAAGGGGCGGCCCGGATGAGCTCTTCGAACTCGGCGGCCACCGACTGCATGACCCGGCCTACGTCCTCCCGGAACCGGCCCGTGCGCTCCACCGCCAGCGGGGGCCGCACCACGCCCCGGTGCCCGTCCCGCCCCTCGAAGTACACGGCCGCGGGCAGCACGGCCGCCCCCGTGCGCAAGGCCAGGGTGGCGGGCCCCGACGGCAGCGTGGTGCGCTCGCCGAAGAACTCGACCTCCACGCCGGTCCCGGTGATGTCCCGGTCGCACAGCAGCCCGACGATGCCGCCCTCCTTGAGCCGGCGCAGCACCGTCGTCCCGGCCGACGGGCCGAGGGGCACGATCTCGAGCCCCATGGCCCGGCGCATGTCGGCGAACCACTCGAACAGCTCGGGCGGCTCCAGGGGCTCGACGACCACGGCCGCCTTGTAGCCCTTGGACGCGAACCAGGCCCCGCCGAAGTCCCACCCGCCCAAGTGGGGCAGGGCCAGGATCACCCCGTTGCCCGTGGCCAGCGCGGCGTCGAGGTGCTCCATGCCGGTGATCGACATGCGGGCGTCGAGCTCGGCGGCCGACACCGACGGCAGCCGGAACGACTCGACCCAGTACCGGGCGTACGAGTTGAACGCCTTGCGCACCTCGCGCTCCAACGCCAGCCCCTTCAGCGTGCCGCCCGAGACGCGGCGCAGGTGGCGGGCGACCATGCGGCGCCGCTGCGACAGGCCGGGCGCCATGGCCAGGGCCACCCCGTCGGCTGTGAGCCCGGCCACCGGCCGGGGCAGGCCGCGGGCCACGGCCGCCGCGCTGCGATAGGCCCAGTAGGGCGCCAGCCGGCGCGTGTCCCGAAGCACGCGCGGACGCTAGGGGCGGGTGCCGGCGCGACGGCGCCAGCGGCCTGCGCCCGCCCGTGCGGACCGGGGCCGCGGGGCCCGTCGCTCTGAGCGGCGCTCGGCCCGCTGCAACAGGCTCTGCTCGCGCCACGCCCGCCACCGCTCGGACAACTCGGGTCCCCACTGGGGCCGCACCGGCTTGGGGGCGCTGGCCTGCCGCCACACCTTCACGAACCGCTGCACGGCGGTCACCGAGGTGAGGGCGAGCATGAGCCACAGCACCGGGACCAGCAGCACCGGCCAGGCCAGGCCGAAGCACAGGGCCACGATCCGCTCGGCCCGCTCCATGAGCCCGCCCTTGGCCGCGTACCCAAGCGACTCGGCCTTGGCCCGCTGGTAGGAGATCAACGTCGACGTGCCGAGCACGGCCATGGCCAACAGCGGCCAGCGCCCGCCCCGGTCCTCGGCCAGGAACCAGGCGATGCCGCCCAGCACCAGCGAGTCGGTCACCCGGTCGGCCACCGAGTCGAAGAAGGCCCCGCGCGGCGAGGCCGTGCCGGACGCCTTGGCCACCGCCCCGTCGAGCAGGTCGGGCAGGGCGGAGGCGATGAGCAGGAACAGCCCCAGCAGCAGGTGCCCGGAGCCCACCGCCACCGCGGTGGCGACCGCGCCGAACAGCCCAAGGGCAGTGAGGTGGTCGGCCGAGACGCCCGTGCGCCTGAGAGCCGTCCCCACGGGCTTGGTGGCCGAGTCGAGGTGGCTGCGCCAACGTCCGTCGAACATCCGGCTCCAGGGTACCAGGGGGGTGGCTACAGTTCGGAAACCCACAACGGAGTCAGGGGGGACATCGTTGAAGACTTTCCCACCGGCCAAGATCCGCAACGTCGCCCTCGTGGGGCACGGCGGCGCGGGGAAGACCAGCCTGGCCGAGGCGCTGCTCTTCTGCGCGGGCGCGGTGAACCGCCAAGGCCGGGTCGAAGACGGCACCACCACGACCGACTTCGACCCCGAGGAGGTCAAGCGCAAGATCTCCCTGGCCGCCTCGCTGGCGCCGTTCGAGTACGAGGGCCACAAGATCAACATCATCGACTGCCCGGGGTACGCCGACTTCGTGGGCGAGGTCGAGGCCGCCCTGTCCGTGGCCGACCTGGCCGTGTTCGTGGTGAGCGCGGTCGAGGGGGTCGAGGTCCAGACCGAGGTGGTCTGGAAGATGGCGGCCGAGCGGGGCCTGCCCCGCATGATCTTCGTGAACAAGCTGGACCGGGAGCGGGCGGGCTTCGAGCGCACCCTCGAACAGCTCAGGGACAAGTTCGGGGCGGGCATCGCCCCCCTGGAGCTGCCCATCGGCGAGGAGGCCGAGTTCCGGGGCGTGGCCGACCTGCTCACCGACACCGCCATCACCTACGACACCGGCTCCCCTGTCACGGGCGAGATCCCCGACGAGATGGAGGCGCTGGAGCACCAGGTCCACGACAACCTGGTCGAGGGCATCGTGGTGGCCGACGACG
>DASYMT010000393.1:0-2051 GCA_036008925.1 Acidimicrobiales bacterium
CGACTGCTGCACGGGGCAGACCGCGCAGACGGCCTTGGCCGCCTCGGCCTCCTCCTCGGAGACCGGATAGAAGACGTCAGGGTCGACTCCCCGGCAGCCCGCACGCTGCCGCCAGGACAGATTCATGAAGTGGGTCACTTCCTCTGGCGCCGCGGAAATGTTGGCGTTCGGTCCGTACCCTGCCATTGCCCCAGGTAATCGACAAAACACGCTGGTTCCGAAAAACCAGAAGGGTGCAAACCGGCGCTCAGGCGGCCGGGATCGAGCCCTTCTTGCCCTGGTACTTGGCGTCCTGGGCCTTCAGCAGCTTGATGACCACGTCGTCCTTCACCATGCCCGGCGGGGCCGCCGCGCTGACCTGGTAGTACACGCCGTCCTGGTAGAGGGCCAGCGTCACCACGTTCTCGTTGGTGGCCCCCGGCGCGGGCGGCACGACCAGCACCGTCCCCGGGGTCACGCCGATCTTCACCTCGGGATGCGAGTTGGCCTTGCCCCCGCCGAAGGTGGTGGCCACCTGCGAGGCCGAGGTCACGAACGTCCCGCCGTTGGCCGCGTCGGGGAACTTGATGGCGAGCACGTTCACCACGTAGCCGCTCGTCCCCGACGGCACCAGATAGGTGCGGTTGGCCCCCGCCACCGCCTTGGCCTGCTCCAGCAGGCCCTTGTACGCGTCGGAGGGGAAGACCTTGGCGATGCCGCTGACCGACAGCGGGCCCTGGGGCGGGGGCGGCGCCGTGCTGGTTCCCGGATAGGCGTTCACCGCGGCCGACACACCGAGCGCGGCCTGGACCTGCTGGCCGGTCAGGATCGAGTCGTCGAGGGCGAGGGCCACCGGGCTGGTGCTCGTCAACGAGGTGGTCGACGTGGTGGTGGTCGGCGCGGACGTGGTCGTGGTCGTGTCCGCCGCCTTCTTGTCGTTGCCGCACGCGGCGAAGGCGAAGCCGAGGGTCAGGACAAGGGCGACTGCCGGGAGTCTGCGCATAAGGAAGACGCTACCCCCGCATGTCCTCCAAAAGGGCGCGCTTGGTGTCGTCCGACAGCCTGCTCCCCTCCATGTACGCGGGGTGGTTCACCGCCAGGACGACCGGTTCTGCGGCAAACCGCTCAACCTGTTCCGGCGTGAAGCGGAAGCGCACGTAGTGGACCGAGGCGGTCACGTCCTCGCGGGTGAGCTGGTCGGCGTGGGCCTCCTCCACCTCGCAGCGCACCACGTCGCTGCCCTCGCCCTCACCGATGATGAACTCCACCGACCGCTCGACCCCGACCAGCTTGGGCAGCCACTCCTCGAGCTGGTCCTTGGACGTGAGCTCCACGAAGAGGGTGGCCGACAACTCCCCGGCGTCGGGGATGAGCGGGTTGTACACGTCGAGCTCGGTCTGGATGGCGTCGTCGGACAGCATCTTCTCGGCCCTGGCCATCTCCTGGATCTGGAACCGGATGGTGTCGCGGTTCTCGAACAGCAAGGTGACGATCGGCCCGACCGCCACCCGGCGCGTGCGCTTGAGGGCGATGATCGAGTTGCGGTACTCCTCGCGCTCGCGCTCATAGGCCCGCAGGTCGGCGATGTCGCCCAGGGTCAGCTTCTGCCCCATCCGGTCCCCTCCTCCTCTTCCGGGATGCCATAGGCCCTGGCCACCATCTGCAACGGGTGCACAGGCCGCTTGCCCGTCTCCTGCACGATGGCGCCGTTGGCCAGGTGGCAGTCGCCGGTGACCACGTCGTCGCCCGCGGCCTGCACGGCGGCCGCCAGCGGCTGGGCCACCTTGCGGGCCAGCTCGTAGTTCGCCTCCCGGTAGCCCCACGTGCCGTCGATGCCGGAGCACTTGTTGACCAGGTTGATCTTCGTGCCGGTGAGCTTCATCAGGTCGCGGCTCTTGAGCCCGATGTTCTGGGCCTGGAGGTGGCAGGCCACGTGGTACGTCACCGACTCCGGCACGTCGCCCTCGAACCCGGTGTCGATGCCGGACGACTTGTGCAGCCTCATGAGGTACTCGGCCGCGTCGTACGTGTGCTCGGCGACCAGCTCCGCGTCGGGCCCGCCCACGTAGATG